>NZ_JBHWVJ010000099.1:0-27436 GCF_042736725.1 Streptomyces sp. NPDC060028
CGCGACTGCCCCCTGCCCAGGGCAACTCAAAGATCATTTACGGGACAACCCTTAGTTTCGCAGCGTCTCGGTATTCACCTCGAGATCACCGGCGACCGACTTGATCGTCGCTCCCGGCCTCGACCGGTACAACGCGAGATCCAAGTGTCTCCGGTGTCCAAATTCCGGGGTCAGGGCGCCTGTGCCGGAACCCGAGAGATGACAGCGGCCGTGTGGCGGCTGTCCCCGCAGTTGCATCCGGCAGTCGAGGGCTGTGCTCCATCACGGGGTCCCTGTAATTCTCGCCGAAAAAACAACGCTAAGGATTGAGCCCCAGGTCAGGCTGTGAGCCGCAGAGTGACTGCAGCCGTCTATTCGTCGTGTTCGCGCAGCATGCGCATGACGGTGGTCGGGGCTGGGGGCTGGCCGCGCTTCTTGCCGGTCCGGATAACGAGGCGGGAGGCGATCTCGCGCAGGGACAGCTGTTTCTGGTCGCGCAGTCGGAGGGCAGTGGCGAGCATGTCGTCGTCGGAGACCTTGACGCCACCGATGGCCTTGCCGTTCTTGCGGGAGGTGGGTCATGCCCCTCGTACAGCATCCGCTGCCAGGCGGCGACCCGCTGCTGGTGCGCCTCCCACTGCCGCCCCCGCTCCTCGGCGGCCCGCTCGCGGTTCGGGTTGGTGACGGACACGACGACGATGAACACCCCCGGCCAAGATGCGGGAGATCCAGCCGACCGTGATCATCCCGAGCACGGCGATGGCGAACACCACCCCCACGATCTGGCCGGCGCTCAACCGCAGGGAGCGCCGCTCCTCCAGACGGGCCAGCTCGGGAAAGTACGGCTCGACCCACACGGGCGGATTCCCCGCATAAGGATGCGCCACCACCCCACCAGGCACGACGAACTCCCACCCCCACCGCTCCCCGCCCCGGAACACCCCGCCCACGAGCCCGCCCCTTGGATCGTGGCCGCGGTTCACCAGTCCCACATCTCCTTCGCGTACTCGAGTTCAAGCCCGAGCCCGTAGGCGTACATGCGCCCCCAGTGCTCAGCACGTTGAGTCCTGTCGAAGTCGGCGGAAGGCTGGACCGACTCCGCATCCACCATGGACTTGAATACGACAGGATTCGTGGCATCGTTCATCTGATCCTTGGCAACGAACGAATCCATGGTCTTGTAGAACGCACCCATGTGATCCTGAGCGTCATCCCGATCCAACGCCCCCTCCCGTGCCGACTCAAGTCGACCGAGGAACTCCGAACGATCCGGGGCGTATTCTCCTTGATCGTTGCGCACACTGTCGGCAATTGTTTCCCGCCTGTTCGATACGGAGATCCGCGCGAACTGGCCCGATTCAAACGCCCCGGCCAGCGTCTCCGGGTTGTTCGTATAGGCCTCATCATGCACCTGCGGCGGAACCCACCGACCGTTCTCGACACTCGTGAACCGATCCAGCGTGCCGAGCCTGCTGACTCCCTCCGGAACTGCGACCGCACGCACCTCTTTTCGCCATTCATCGCCGAATGACTCGGCCGTCCCCATGAGTATTGCCGGATTCCTGAAGGTCCCTTCGATCGCCACGTTGTACTTGCCGTCCCGGGATTCGGCGATGGCCAGCTCTGTCCACTTCCCGATGGCCTGACTCGTCACATCCGGCATGGACTGTGGGTCTTCGGCCAGAACCTCGTCATAGTCCGGATGGAACTCCCTGAGCGTGTCGGCATCAAGAATTACGACGTTCTCGCCGAACTCTTCTCGAATGCCGTTCATTACGTAGGATTTTCCGGAACCGGGAGGTCCTCCGACAAATATGGCGGTAGGCGAATCCTCGCCACCCACATAGTCCCCGAATATTCGCCCGCGCACTTCGGACTCATAGATCTGAGTGAGCCGGTCCGGCGAAAGGGTGCTCTCCCATCTGGACGGAACGTCGTCTCCCGAAGGTCCATCGGCCCCCGGAGGGCCATCGCCTCCCGGAGGGCCATCGGACAGTCCTTCACCGGCACCGGGGGTGCCCGGCACCGGGTCGCCGGTCGTCGGCTCAGGCGAAGCGTCCGGCGGAGGAACGCCTGCCGCATGTGCGTCGTCAAGCGTGCCTTCGCTCAACGCCCCCTCGTTCACAGCGGGGGCGGCGTCGACGCCCCCGTCCCGCGGGCCATCCCCTGCGAGTCCGCGTTCGACGGCTGCGGAGCGCGCGTTGAACGGTGCGCTCTCGGCGCGCTCTTCGATGTGATCCACGGCGCCTTCGGCCAGGGCCATACCGGCTCCGGCCAGGGCGGCGCCGGTCTTGATCGCGCCTTCGGCGACGGTGCCTATCGTTTGGGCGAGTTCGGCACCGGGGTCCGGCTCGCCGTCGGTCTCCGCGGCCTGTTGGTCGGGCGGGGTGTCGGTGCCCGTCGGGTCGTCCGGTGAGGGCCCGGAGTCGGGCGGAGGCGCCGCCTGCCCGACCGTGTCCTGAATTGCGTCGGGGTCGGGTCGGAGCTCGCGTTCGCGTTCGCGTTGCCCTTCGGGTTCGGGGTCCGGTTCCGTGGCGGGCTCCGGCTCGGCTTCGGATTCCGGCCCGGCGTCCGCGTCCGTGTGCGCGTCCGCGTCGTGGTCCCGGTCGTGGTCGGGCACCGGCTTCGATTCCGGTTTGGGTTCGGACTCGGGTTCGGACTCGGGTTCGGGGTCGCGTTCGGGGTCCGGCTCCGCCTCGGGTTCTGACTCCGGATCCGGTTCGGTGTCGGGCTCGGGCTCCGCTTCCGGATCGGGCTCGCGCTCCGGCTCCGCTTCCCGCTCGCGCTCCGGTTCCGGCTCGGGCTCGGGTTCCGGCTTGGGTTCGGGCTCCGGTTCGGGCTCCGGTTCGGGCTCCGGTTCTGGTTCGGGCTCCGGTTCGGGCTCCGGTTCTGGTTTGGGCTCCGGTTCGGGTTCTGACTCCTGTTTCTGAGGGTCCGGTTGTTCCGCCGTTTGCTCCTCGGGGGTCGGCTCTTGCGGTGGGGTGTCGGTCGGTTCCGGGGAGGGGGGTTCAGGCTGGTCGTGGGTGGGGCCGTCCGTTTCGGGCGGGGGCGGGTCCTTGGGGGTGCCGGGCGTGGTGGGTTCCTGGTGGGCCGTCGGCGGCTGCGCTTCGGACGGGCTCCCGGGCTCGGCCTCCTGCGGTGCGTCCATCGGCGGCGGGTCCGGGACGTGGTCGCCGTCCAACGGCTTTTCGGCGGCGTGCGGGACGGGGTCCGTCTCCGAGTCCGTGTTCGTGTCCGTTGCCGCTTCGGCGTCCGCCGCCCCCGCCTCCTCCTCCGGTTCGTCGCCGTCCCGGTGCGCGTCCGTCGGCGGCTCCGGGGGCGGAGGGGGCGGGGGTGGGGGCGGGGCGTCGGTCGGGCCACCGAGTTCGCTCATGGACGGGTCCCCTTCTCGCGGGCGCACTCCAGCGCCACCCGTACCGCCGTCTCCGCCACCACCGCGCGCAGGCGCGGTCCCGCCGCGCAGGCCATCGTGAAGGCCCGCGTCACGTGCTCCTCCGTCGTGCCGCCCGTCACCGCCGCCACCGCGTCGCGCAGCCCGCTGCGTTCCACGTCCCCGACCCGGGCGTGGACCCGCTCCTGCCGGTACCCCGGCAGGGCGTGGATCTGGAGGCGGTGGTCCGCCCCCGAGGTCCCGGTCAGGACCAGGCCCCGGGAGGCCCACTGGGCCTCGTGGTCCGGGTAGGTGTGCGGGCCGTCCGGAACGGAGGTCCTGGTCTGGTGGATGACCCGGATCACGTCCCGGAAGCGGTAGTTCGCGTACGTGTAGCGCCGTGGGTCGCCGCCCGGCGGGTCGGTGCTCAGCAGTTCGGCGCGGAGCACGGCGTGTAGGCGCCGGGCGAAGTCGCCCGGGTCGACCTCGTCGCGCATCAGGGACTCGCGGGCGGACACCGCACGTTCCACCCCGTACACCAGGGTGCATTCCAGGTCGCGGTCCGGGAGCGCCGTCAACGCGGCCCGGACCGGGTCGGACGGGCCCGGCGCGTCCTTGCCCATTGCCTGGGCCGAGGCCGCCACGTCCGTCCAGATCAGCTGGAGGGGCTCCACGGAGCGGTGGTGGGAGTCGTTCATCGTGCGCAGGGTGCACGGCGCGCGGCGGCAGGAGGTCCCGCACAGCGGGCTGCGGCTGCTCAGCAGCGGCGGCTCCGTCGACGCGCCCTCGGCGCTCTCGGCGCGCTCCCCGTGCGGGATGGCCGTCAGGACGGGCCGGTCCATGCCGTCGGCGGCGATGGCGGCCCGTCCGGGCGGCAGGGCGACGACGTTCTCGCTCTGCTCGGGCTGGAGGTTCATGGTCGCGCCGACCGCGCGCCGGTCGTCCTCTGCGGGCAGCCGGTGCATGATCTTCAGCGCGCTGTTCTTGATGACGTCGGGCAGGATCTTGCTGGGGATCTGCTCGACGATCACAACACCCTCGCCGTACGCCCGGATCTCCGCGAGCAGGGAGGCGAAGAGCTCGACGGCGGCGGCCGCCGGCCCGTCCTCCACGTTCTTCAGGAGCCGGTGCGCCTCCTCCACCACCAGGACGTGGCGCAGCGGGACCCCGCCGGCGCCGTGGTGCACCCGCAGGTGTTCGACCAGGCGGATGAGGACGGCGCCGATGAGGAAGGCCTTGTCCTGGTCGTTGGTGATCGTCTCCAGTTCGAGGACTACGTTCCCGGCGAGCAGCCCGGCGATGTCCAGGGGATGGCCGCCCTCGAAGAACCGGCCCGGCGCGCCCTCCCGCAGCGAGCCCATCCGGACGTCGACGAAGCCCCGCACGTCCGCGGTGATCTCCTTGCCGTATCCGATCATCTCGACGACCTGCCGGGCGGTGGCCTGGAGTTCGCCCAGGGTCGGGTAGCGGGCCGTCCGCGGCTCGTCCGGCTCCTCCAGTACGTACTTGGGCTTGTGGGCCGGGCGCGGTTCGCCGGTGACGAGGTCCCATCCGGCGGCCGTGTAGCACTGGGACAGGGCCCGTGACAGCACCTGCGGGAAGGGCTCGTGCCCCTCGAACGCCGCGAGGAACAGGGCCCGTACGAGGTCCACGTGGCTCTGCAGCGGAAAGCCCGGCTCCGGCTCCAGCGGGTTGAGCGAGGCGGGGGCTACGTCCACGTCACCGGGCCGGATCACGGTGACGCGCCGGGCGCGCTCGGGTCCCCCCGCCGCGGCGAGGCGGCCGGCGATGCGCGCGTACTCGGCCTTCGCCGGCTCGACCGCCAGCCAGGGGATCGGCCGGTCGTGCGTGGACAGGGTGGTGAGCAGGCTCCGTACCGTCTGGGACTTGCCCGAGCCAGTCGCCCCGCAGACGAAGGCGTGCCGGTTGAGGGTGGAGCGGGAGACGTGGAGCCGGTCGGCGGGCATGAGGGCCTCGTCGAGGATGTCGCCGATCAGGAAGGCGTCGGGGTCGTGTCCCGTGTCGTCGGAGGTGACGTCGAACCGGTTCGGGGCCACCGTACGGATGCCCGGGAGCTCCCGCGCGGGCGGCCGGGCCAGCGCCGCGACCAGTTCGGCGGGGGCGACGAAGGGCACGCTGCCCGGCGGCCCGGCGGCGCCCGCGGCCGGGGCCGCCGCTGGTTGCGGCGTGACGGTGGTCAGCGCCTCGGCGAAGGGCATCGGCCGCCGCGCCGGTACGAGCACGTACGGCAGCTCGTCGAGGTCGCCGGCGCCGCACAGCAGGGCCGCCGAGGCGAGCGCCGACTCGGGCCGCTCGGCGCCGACCAGCACGCGCACGTTCCACACCCCGGTGGCCAGGGCCCGGGTCAGCTCGCGGTAGCGGGCCTCGGCCCGGTCGGCCGCCACCCGGTCGGCGGCGGAGTTCTCGCGTTGGCGCAGCCGGGGCAGCTGGACGGCGAGTGCCGCGCGCTCCTGGTCCAGCCGCTCGTACGGGAGGGGCTCGGCCAGCACGAGCCAGGCGAAGGCGTACGGGAGGTGGGCGACCGCGTCGTCGAAGGAGCCGCGGCGTTCGCCCGGCAGGGCGCGCTCGTCGTCGCCCAGGCGCAGGGCGTCGTGGGAGCCGAGGCAGGGGATCCAGAACGGCAGCCGTTCCAGCAGGGCGACCGTCTCGCCCGCCGGGACGTCGCGGGCGGTGGAGCCGGGCGGGTAGCGCAGGGGGCGCTGCGCACCGTCCGCGGCGGGCTCGTCGCCCGCGGGCGGGAAGCCGGGCGTTCCGCCCACCAGGAAGTGCAGCGGCCGGTGCCGGCCCGGGCGTATCCATGCCGCGGCCAGACCCGCCGGGCGGTGCTCCCCACCGGCCGAGGGCGCGGAGAGCACGGCGTGGGCCGCTGTGACGGCGGCGGTGAGCTGGGCGGCCGTACGGTCCTCCGTACGGCCGTCCTCGGGCCGCCGGGGCACGGTGATCAGGCGGTGGAAGCGGTACGCGCCGAGTCCGGCGGGCCGGGCCGCGCCCCCGGCACCGGGGCTCACGTCAGGCTCGCGCGGGGGCGGGCGGAGAGCCGGGGCAGGAAGTTGATGCCGGGATTGCAGTCCCCGAACACGACGCGGCGGCCCGCCGGCCCGGTTTCGACGAGGACCAGGCCGGTCGCCGGGAGGGCCTGGAGCTGGGTGGGCTCGATCGCGAACTCGTAGACGCGGCTGAGGTTCTCGCCGGTCGTCGTGGATCGGGCGGTGGAGGTGTTGGTCGAGTCCTGCCAGCTGCGCGAGAGGGAGGTCGAGAAGGACCTGGAGCTCCCCCAGCTGCTGCCGGAGGTGCCGCCGCCCCGGTTGGAGCCGTCCGTGTCCGAGACGCCCCGCTGGCCGCCGTAGCTGCTGCCGCGGCCCTCGGTGAGGGTCTCCCCGACCTGCCGGGTCAGCTGGTTGACGAGGAATTTGTGCTCCTGCCCGATGAACTGCGCGGCTGCCTTGGCCTCCTCGCCGTTGCCCATGCGCATGAACACCGTCGCGCTGTCCGATCCGCCGGCGACCTGGACGGTGCCCTCCCGCAGGTGTTCGAGCAGGAACACGAGCCGGACACCGGCCGTGCGGGCCTCGCGCGCCATAGATTCCAGGGCGTCACGGCCGAGGTGGTCGGCTCCGGCGACGACGAGGGTCCCCGAGCCGTGCGCCACGGCGCGGGTGCGCAGCGCGTGGACCAGCCGGAAGAAGACGAAGCGGTCGGTGAGGTCCTTGCGGCGGCGCACGGAGTCCTCGGTCGTGACGATCGTCAGTCCGCCGGGCCGCCACCAGTCCGCGGCGCGGCCGCCGCCGGGGACGGCGGCCTCCTGCCCCCTCGGCGTGAGCAGCTCCGTCTGCGCCCGGACGTAGCGCAGTTCGTTCTGGACGCGCTCGCCCTGGCCCAGGAGGTCGACGGCCCGGGTGATCGACTCGACCTCGGTGGGGCCGAGCGGCCCGGGCGCGCCGGGGGCGGGATCGTAGACGCGGAGCAGGACGCGCAGCCCGGCGGCGAGCCGGGCGAAGGTGACGGGCCCTTCGAGCAGTTCCACGACGGTCTGGACGAGGTCCACGTCGATGGTGTGGAGGTCCACGTCCGCGCCGGGCGGCCGCATGGTGCCCAGCGCCTCGGCGATGGTCTCGGCCAGCTCCTCGGGAGTGAACTCCGCGCTCAGGTCCGCGTCGAGCAGGGCCCCGGGCATGGGTACGTGGGCGACGGCGATGTCGCGGCGCGCGGCGAGGCCGGCGAGTTCGAGGGCGACGGCCTGCTGGGTGAGGTCCAGGACGACGAGCGGGGCGCCACCGCCGAGGAGCGGCCCGCCGACCGTGGCGAGCAGGCTGGCCCAGCCGTTGCCCGTGCCGCCGAACACGTCGATCCGGCTGGGACCGGAGGTGAGGGACAGCGGGAACCAGGTGTCCAGCGTGTCGTTGTGCCGCAGGTGCTCCGCGTGGTGGGCGTCGATCCGGCTCTGCCAGGCGCGCCGGCGCTGCTCGTAGTCCCGCTGGGCGCTGGTGCGGGCGGCTTTCAGGCGCCGGCGGGCGGCCCTCAGCCTGGCGGCCGGGGAGGTCGCGGCCATGAGGACGATGACGAGGACGACGACGATCACGACGGCGGACGGGCCGCCGGCCACGTAGGCGACGATGCCCGCGAGCAGGAGGAGACAGCCCGTGCCCCTGTTCTTCCGGGCGGTCATGACGCGCTCCTCCATGGCGCGGACCTCGTCGCCGGAGGGTTCGGAGTAGACGGGCGGATGCTGGGCGTCCCGGTGTGCGGGGGGCGCGGACGGCTGGACGAACTCCCAGCCCCAGCGCTCCTGGCCGGTGAAGACCCGCCGCGCGAGTTCCGCTCCGGCGTCCGGATCCTCCCCGCCCCGAGGTTCGGTTGCCGGTGCGCTCTCGGCAGTGCTCATGACGCCCCCCTGTGGATGTCGGAGCATCCTGACCTTCCGGAGCGCCCCTGTCAGCTCCCGGGAGCCGCGCGGGAGACCTCTTTGACCAGAAGTCATCTACGAATGACCGAAGTTGATGCGCCGTCATACATCCGGACCAGCGCACTCCGCCGCGAGGTCCGCGATCCGGGCCGGGCCGATGCGGCAGCAGCAGCCGCCGATGAGGCGGGCGCCCGTGCGGCGCCTGGCGGCGACGGGCCAGTGGGGCCCGGTCCGCGGGGGGTGCCAGGTGGCGGTGGCTGGCTCCCAGACGGAGCCGTCGTTCGGGAGACATCGGCCTTCGCTCACCGCACCGACGATCCCGAACGCGCCATGGACGCCGCCTTCGTTCTCCTCCAAGATGGCTGGGGAGCCGTATAGCGGATCATACGGCGAAGGAGGACAACGCCCCCGCTGCTGGGGCCACCCGCTCGGCGATGTCCGAAGTGGTGCGGGGCCGGGCACCTCGCCGGGGCCGATCCGCTGCTCTACAGCCCGGCTCCGGGCTCGTCCGTGGCCACGGTCCGCAGCGGTCGGTGTCCCTGGTCGTCGAGCTGGGCCAGTTCGTGCTCGTAGTCGACGGTGATGGAGCCGTAGTAGTTGACCACCGAGCTGCGGGCCGGTGAGATGTGCGCCAGGACCTCGGTGTCCACGTCGCGGCCGGCGCCGCGTAGTTCGCCGACGGCCAGGCCCATGTACTCGGTGTGCCAGCAGACCACGGCGTTCGTCACCACCGTCAGGCACCACGCCTGCTCGTTCTGCTGCTCGGGCTGGCGCCGGGTGATCTTGCCCTCGCGGGCGTAGTGCAGCTGACGGCGCAGGGCGTGGAGGGACTCGCCCTTGTTCAGCTGCCGGGCGATCTTGCGCCGGTAGCCCTCGTCCGACAGGTACTTCGCCGCGTAGATCGTTCTGCGGATCGCCCCGTACTCCTTGAGCGCGGCGGCCAGGGCATTCTGCCGGGAAGACGCCGAAAGCTTGCCGACGATCAGGGAGGCGGTGGCGTGCCCGTACTTCAGCGACCGGCCAGACGCAGCAGGTCGTCCCAGTGATCGGCGACCAGGTCGAGGTTGGCCTTCTTCGTCAGCAGCGGCCCCGCTTTCGGGAACCGCTCCGCGTAGTCGCTCTTGGCACCCATCCGGTACAGGGTGATCTTGCCCAGGTCGCGGATACGGGGCGAGAGCTGCTTGCCGACCATGTCGAACAGACCGAAGTTGACCAGGGTGACGCCGTGCGTGTCGGTGGCGTGCTCGGTGATCGGCAGGTCGGTGGCGTTGCCCAGGATCTCGTCCAGCACGTAGTGCGCCTCGCGGTGGGTGGCAACGATGACCTTCGTGCCGAACGTGGAGTGCTGGTCGGAGACGTGGGTGTAGGTGGAGATGCCCTCGGACACGAAGTACTTCCTCAGGTGCCGAGCGGTGATCGACTTACCCCGGGTGGGGAACCGCTGGCCGTCGGAGGAGGACAGGGTGCCCGAGCCGAACATCGCGGTCACCGGCAGCTTGTGGTGGTAGTTGACCAGGCAGATGTTCGCCTCGCGGAGCGTCTCCTCGCGGATGTACCACTCCGCGGTCCACGCCAGCACGTCATACGTGATGCCGCAGGACGCGGCCATGCCGTGCAGACCGAGATTCGTGGACAGCCCGATCAGGCAGGCGATCAGATTCCTCTTGAGCTGCGGAGAGCGGGCCTGCTTGCCACCGGCGTGGACGAAGCAGTCCAGGAACCCGGTGTGCCGGTCCATCTCCACCAGCAGCGAGGCGATCGGCACGTTCGGCAGCATCCGCTCCAGCTCGCCATGCAGCTCCTCGGCCTCGGACGGGATGTCCTCCGCCGTCAGCGGCGAGATGACCAGCTCCCCGGCATCATTCAGCCGGACGGGCCCGTCGCCGCGCACCAGGATCTCCTCCAGGTCGCCCAGAGCCTCATCCAGCTCGTTCATCACCAGCGGCAGGGCCTCGGAGGCGTTGGGGCTCTTGCCGACCAGGCGGCAGAACTCCGTGCGGTGCGTCTCCCACTGGGCGGGCTTGAACAGGTGGGCGGCCGGGTTGTCGTAGCGGCGCGAGCCCGGCACGAACACGTCCCCCGAACGCAGGCCGTCGCGCAGCGCGAGCAGCGTGCACAGCTCCCAGTAGTGCCGGTACGCGGTCGGGTCGTCCTTGGCCGCGGCCTCGTCCAGGTAGCCCTGCCACCGGGTCGGCACGAACAGCGTCGGTGCGTTGTCGGGGACATTGCGGGCGCCGTTGGCATTCATCTCCCGCAGGATCCCAAGCGCCTCGATCAGGGGCTGCGCCTCGGTGCCGCCGCCGAACCGCACCGCCTGAAGCACCTTCGGCGCGAACTGCCGGATGTAGGTGTAGGAGCCTTCCAGCAGCGCCAGATGTCCGTGGTCTTTCGGCAACCGCGCCGTGGCCCCGGCCTGCGCGGCCCGCAGCCGGGACATGCCGATCTTCCCGCGCGGCAGCGTCCCCACCGCCTCGTCCGGGATACCGGCATCGGCCAGCACAGGCAGGATCTCCTCCAGCAGGGCGAGCCGGTCCTCGGAGAGCTTGGCCCGCTCGGCGAGCACCTCGCGCAGCTTGATGCGCGCGCGGGACTCCGAGCCCGACAGGGTCTGGTCGAAGAGCTGGACGACGGAGTCGAGGACGTCGACCGAGGACTGCGCGAGCAGTGTCAGCAGGATCGGATGGCGCCGGTTGGGCTCGCGCCGCACCAGGGCCTGCGCGGTCAGCCGGCGCCCGATCTGGGCCAGGTAGCGGCGCCGCTCGGCGGGCAGCGACGACATGTCCAGGGTGTCCGCGCCAAGTCCCCGCAGGAACTTCAGTCTCGACCTCGCCGCCCACGCTCGTCGGCGACGCCTGCACCGGGCCGGTCACCAGCCAGTGCAGCCGCGAGGACCGCAGCTTCGCATCGAAGACCAGCAGCCCGTCCAGAGCCGGCGCCCGCTCCGGGCCCAACAGGTGAGCCACGCGGGCGTGGGTCTCCCGCTCGGCGGCCTCGCGGGCGGTGGCGACCTTCTCCCAGCAGAGAGACGACACCCGGCCGGATCACCTTCGCCGAACGCAGATACTCGCAGCCCAGCCGGAACAGGAGGCTCGGGGCGTCGTGTTCCATCGCGCGGGCCAGCAGGAACTCGTCCAGTTCCTTGAGCTCGATGGTCTTCGCCGGCTTCCACCCCAGATACTCGGCGATCTCCCGCAGATGATCGGTACGGGGCTGCTCACGCTCGCCGTAGCCCGCCAGATCGGCGACGGCGAGCCCGAGCTGGCGAGCCCGAGCTGGCGAGCCAGGCGGCCGACCGCCGCGGGCGGAGCGGCGGCCACATCGTCGGGGACGAAGCCCAGCCAGGGCAGGGCAGACAGCTGCACAGCGGCGCCGAGCACGTTCTGGGCCCGCCGGAACTTCCGCAGGAACGCCTCGTCGGCCGGGGTGAGGGTGAAGTACCGGATCAGCTCGTCCTTGCCGATCGACGGGAACGACCGCAGGGCCTCCAGCTCCTCATCACTGAAAACCCTCGTCGCCATCCGCCCGCCTTCCCGCCAGCCACCCATTCAGCCCAACGAGCCACCCTGCGCCCGGCAACGGGCCACCGCCCCGCCTTCCCCGAGATCACCCCAGATCAGGGAGCCTCGCGGCCTTAGCGTTGTTTTTTCGGCGGAAGCTACTGGGACCCCCAGCTGTTCACCCGCTCACCCACCGGCGTCACGCTCACTGCGGTGGGCGCAGTGCTGCTCGACGAGGCACGGGCCCTGCTCGACCATGCCGACCGCGTCCGTGTACGCGTCAGCGCGGCAGCCGGCGCCGCGACCATCACCGTCGGCATCCTGGGCGACGGCACCGACCCGGGAGTGTCCAGGCTGGCCGCCGCCTACCGCCGAACGCACCCCGGCATCGACATCCGCATCCGCGACACCGATCTGACCGACCCGACGTGCGGGCTGCGCACCGGACTGGTCGACGTCGCACTGACCCGTGCACCGTTCGACGAGACCGCCCTGACGGTGCGTGCGCTGCGAACCGATCCGGTCGGTGTAGTCCTGCGCGCCGACGATCCGCTGGCCCGCTGCGACCGGCTCCGGCTGGCCGAGCTGAGCGACCGCCGCTGGTTCCAGTTCCCACAGGGCACCGACCCCATCTGGCAGTCGTACTGGAACGGCGGCACGCCGCGCGAGGGCCCCGTGGTGCGCGCCGTCCAGGAATGCCTGCACGCCGTGCTGTGGAACGGCACGGTCGGCCTGGCCCCCCTCGGACACGACCTGCCCGCGGAGTTGGCCGTGGTGCCGCTGATCGACATGGTGCCGAGCCGAGTGGTGGCGGTATGCAACGAAGGCGCCACCAACCCGTTGATCCGATCCTTCATCGAGATCGCGGCAGCTGCCTACCGTCACTGAGTACCGGCAACCGGTGGCTGCCGCTGCTCGTGAACCATTCGAACACAGTGGCCCTTGGAGCTGCCGCCCGAAGTGGGGTTCCGGCACAACTTCTGTGGAGCTGCGCCCCGCAGGCTTCCGCCCAGCCCGGAATAGCCTTCTGACCTGCTGTGCCCGGTCGCCCAGGGTTGCGATGAACCCAGCGACGAGCCGTCACCACACCCGGCGATGATCTTCGTGAAGGCCAGCGTTTCTGTTCGGCCCCGGTGCACTTCGCCGGGTCCGAGTCACCTGGATGCCGCACTGGGGTCGGGAGGGCGGTCTGACAGTCCCGAGATCTGGCGCTCGTCCCTCTCCTCCGCGCTACCGCTTCTTCGTTGAACCCAGCCCCAGGGGGCGCCGGAGGGCCGCTCGTAACCCGCATGGCCCCCAGATCCGCCCGGTCGCAAGCTCGCGCCTCCGTCCGACGGTGCGCCGAGCCCGCTTGCCTCGGTGGCGCCGCCATTGCTCATAGCTGGACCATCAAAGTTTCAGACTCGGTCAGCAGTGACACGCTGATCGGTCACTGTGGTGCAGTTGTGATCGGCTGTTAGTTTCGGAAGGGGTTAATCCGTAGGAAAGGTGCCGGCACGAACCGCGCCGGAACACCATCGATCCGATGGAGCCCGCATGTCGTCGCTCCCCGAGACGGCCGGGCACCTGCCGGCCGCCGTGAGCGCGCTCAGCGCACTGGCTGCCGGGGGTGCCGTGTGGCGCCTGGCCTCCCACAAGCCACCCAGCACCACCTGCGCATGTCTGACCGGCCTCCCGGCTCGGAACGGCGGCCGCGTCACGCGGCAGGTTCTGCGGTACGAAGCTGCGGACGGAGGTGTACTGACGGCCTGTGGTGGCCGAGGTCGCTTGCGAGCGGACCGCACGCAAATGGCTGCGGGAACAACTCGGCCCGGAGCGCGACCCCATCCCTTAGAGATCGGCGTCGTGGCTGACGGGCCGGCCGCCTCTCGCGCCCTTGTTCTTCCGGTGGGCGGCTTGGTCCTTCTTCTCCGGGATGACCACCCTGATATTGCGTTTTGCGCAGGTAGGCGCGGTTGCCGCGCGATGAGCAAGCCTCGTCCGCGGCGACCGCGCCGGGCTGGAGACGGATCTTGCTGGTGAGTCCGCCCCGGGACCTGCCGAGCAGGGCTTGTTCCAGGCGGAGCTTGCGTCGGCGTCGGCGTGCGGCCTGGCCAGTACCAGCGGCACCCGCGGCGCATCGACGTTCCCGCTGTTCAGTGCCTCGTGCATCGCGCCGTGTCCGTGCTTGTGCTCGGCCGTCGACGTGAGGTCCACGGGCGTGGTCACCGGCCCGTCCGCGCACAGCAACGCGTCGTCAGCTCGAAACGGCATCGTTCGAAGTCAGACCATAAGCAACAAGCGCAGGCGGTAGGTGAGTTCGGCGAGGGAGAAGGGTCCGATGAGGTGGTCGTCCGCGCCCGCCTTCAGCACCCTTGCAGTGTCGTCCTCGCCGTCCTGTCCAGCCAGGACCAGAACGGGTGTGGTGGCGCCGCCCCTGCGGAGCCTGACGCACAAGTCAGTGCGGGACATGCCCAGAGGTGTCGCTCCCAGCACGATGACGTCGTGGGCGCCACCCAAAGCGCGGCGCAGCGCCGCGTCTCCGTCGCCGACCCACTCCGTCTCGATCCCTTCCCCGGCCAGACCTGAGCGCAAGAACATCGCGAACTGAAAGTCATACTCCACCAAAAGGACAAACATGCCGTCATGCTACCTCTTTGGTGTAATCGTCACTAAAGCGTTTAATCTCATCACCGTTACAAGCGAGGAGAGGTGGACGCCTCGCGATGTAGGTCGCTTCAACCGCCGGCGCTGGGCCCAGCGGTGGGCCGCGCGCCGGCAGGAGAAGAACTTCCGACGGCAGGCACCCGTACAGACCGTCAAGGGGGGAGAGGGAACCGGCATCGAGCGCTGCCCGGGCATGGCAAGTGCGAACGTGATCGCCGGGACCGGTCCCTGACAGGCTGACCGTGAAGGCCCCCCACGCCGTGTGGACGGTCCCCCTGCCCTACACGCCGTCACTGCCCGCTCGCCCTCTACGCGCAAGACACGCACGCCGCGGTGAAGTCCGCTGGCACGTAACCGCCACGGCGTACCCAGCGCAGCACGCCACCCCGCCGTGTTCGGGCGCCCCGACACCGCGCAGCGCGCCCTCGGCCGAGAGGTGAGGTCCTGAAAGCCGTCCTCGCCGTGGGCGACGACGGCTTTCAGCCCAGCACGTGCAGCTCTGGCAGACAGTGAACTGCCATCACAAACAGGAGCCCCTGGCGGGAGCGCCGGGGGGCTGTATCTGTTGGGATGTGCCGGATCAGAAGATGCCGGTGATGGTGGTGGCCCAGCCTCCTTGGCCCACGAGTAGGGGTGCGCGGTGGGTGTTGGTGCCGCCCGGGTAGAACAGGAGGCAGCCGGTGGGGCAGGTGGTGCTTGTGGGGGATCCTGTGCCGTCGTCGTATCCGACGGTGTTGTTGGGGTCCGCCGGTGTGGTCGCCCACAGGTCGCCCTGCGCGTCGCCGGCCTTGGGCTGGAACTCACTGAAGGGAATGAGGGTGCCGCTGTCGTTGACGTTCTTGCTGACGACAGTGCCTTGGGCGTTGCCGCCGGTGGTGATCAGGGGCCGGCTGTTGGGCGCCCAGCCACCGGTGCCGTAGACGGTGCGGCTGCCGAGGCTGTAGGTCCCGTTGGTGAGCTGGCCGGGGTAGAGGTAGAGGTTTCCGTCGGTCTTGTAGCGGGTCAAGACGTCCTTGACGCCGTCTCCGTTCTGGTCGCCGACGGCCAGGATGGTGTGGTCCTTCCAGGCACCTGTGGGGCCGATGATGTTGGTGTCGCTCTGAAGGTGGAAAGGCTCGGTCTGGTCGGCGCTGCCGTCGCTGACGGTCTGGCCGGAGTAGAGGCGCAGGCGGGCGCTGGTGCATGCGTCGTCTACGCATTCGAGAGTGAGCAGGTCATTGCCCTGGGCGAAGCCGGCGTCGGCGCGCTGGTCCATGTCACCGGGGGTGATGATCTGCAAAACGCGTCCCCAGCCCTTGCTGCCGAGGTCAGAGGGCGGAGCGAGTTCCTGGCGGGTCGCGTACCAGACGTTGCCCAGTCCGTTGCCGGGGTAGAGATAGAGGTGGTTGTTGTTGAGGCGGGCGAGGGTGTCCTCGTAGCCGTCGGGAGCGGCGGTGGGGCCGTTGAGGTTGGTGAAGTCGCCGCCGTGTGCGAGTAGTGCGTCGCCCCAGCCGCTGTATCCGATGGTCTGCGCCTTGACCTTGCCTGTGCCGTCTCCGGTGTACAGGCGGAGCTTGTTGTCGGATTCGGTGGCGAGCATGTCGGTGTAGCCGTCGCCGTTGAGGTCGCCGAGGAGGTCCTTCGTCGCCCGCTTGGACAGGGGGGTCTGTCCGGTGGGGTAGACGAAGGCGGCGGGAGATGTCTTCAAGACCGTGGTGTCGGCAGCGCCGTCGGTCGATGAGTGGTTGCCGGCCTTGTCGTAGGCGATGACGTAGAGGGTGCTCTGGGGCCGGCCTGTGGGGACTACCTCGATGACGGCCTCGGTGGCGCCGGCGGCGAGGGGCACCCAGGTGTTGGAGGAGCAGGGGCTGCCGGAGACGGAGATGGGGCGGTCGATGGCCCAGCAGAAGCCGGCGAGGTCGGTTGCCGGGTTCTTGAGTTTGACGCGCATTTTGGTGCGGGCCTGCTGGACGGTCAGGGCGCTGCCGTCTTCTTTGGTGACGGCGACGCGGGAGGTGGGTCCGGTCTTGTCGACCGTGAAGTTGCACTCGCCGGTGAAGGGGCCGTCGGGGCCTTCTCCGTCTCGGGCTCGCACCTTCCATTTGTAGTTGCCGGTGGGGAGGTTTTGGGCGAGTACGGTTGCTGTCGCCGTTCCGCCGCTGAACACGGTGGTGACGTTGGAGACGGGTACGGGTGCCCCTGCGGCGGTGGTGACGACGAAGTCGGGGACGACGGGGCCGCCGTCGTTGTCGCGCAAGGTGGCGGTGAGTGCCAGGCCGCTGTTGCCGATGAGGCCTCCACAGGGGACGGGCTTGTTGCCGTCGCCTGCGGGTGCCCAGCTGCCTTCGAAGGCTCCGTTGCCGATGACTTCGGGCTGGAAGTTGTAGTCGACGCTGAGGACGGGGTTGTTCCGCAGTCGTTTGAAGCTGTTGGGGTTGCCCAGGTAGGAGTTGGGGACGCGCAGACCGAAGACGAGGGGGTCCCAGCCCTTGCTGGCGCCTTCCTGAACGTAGGCGGTCAGTTCGGAAGAGTGGAAGTCAAAGCCTTCGACGCCGGGGCAATGGGTGGTGTTGCCGTGGGCGAAGTTGCCTTCGGCGAGGTAGTGGCCCCAGTAGTTGTTGCGGGTGCTCCAGGTGGGCGTGGCGCCGATGTCCTTTGCGCTCCACAGTTCCGTGGGTCCGGCTGCGGAGGCGTCGCACCCCCAGGAGTAGGTCTGTTCGACCGCGAACGTGGCGTTCAGGATGGTCGCGCCGCGCAGGCCGTTGGTGTTCATCGCGAAGAATGACTGGGTGTCGCCTGACCCGTTGTTGCCGACGCGCGGTTCGTCCGCCGGGTTGCTGGAGGTCCAGCCGGAGCCCCAGGGGTAGTCCGCGCCGGGGGTGGCGGAGTACACCACTGCCCACTTCTCGGTGTAGCCACCGGTGAAGATCGGGTCGATGACCAGCGGGAACTGTGTGGCGCCGGCCAGCAGGGCAGGGTCCGGTGTCAGGGTGAGCAGGTTCGCCTCCACATCCGCGCCGACCGGCGCCTGGCGCGCCGCCGCCGGTTCCGCGGTGTCGGCTGCTGCGGCGGCGCCCAGGGCAGGAGCGCTCTGGGCTCCGGGTGCAGCCCCGTTGGATGACTCTGGCGCTGGTGGAGGCTGCTCCCACATTTTGGGGCGGGGCGCGCTGAAGATGATGTTGCCGCCTGCGTCCTTGGCCAGGAGACGGTCACCGGCGTCGTCGTCGAGGGTGACGCCGTCGGTGGTGACTGCGAGCTTGATGGACTTCAGGGCTGGGTTTGCGGCGGCTTCGGGGGTGGTGACGATGAGGTGCTCGGCGAAGCCGTTGACTTCGGCGATCAGTTTGAGGTCGACGCCGGGAAGAACTTCCTTGTAGAGCGCGGTGTTCCCTCCCACCACCGGCTCGGGAAGCTTGCCGGGCCAGGTGAGGGCCAGCTTCTTGCCGTCACGTTCCATCGCCACGAGAGCACCCTGGCCTCCCGTGGAGAAGGAGATGCCGAAGGCGGCTGTCGGGCCGATGGTGCCGTCTTCGTGTTCGGTGATGGTGGCGTCGGTCCGGCGCCATACGGAATCGTGCCGCGTCCACACGGGCAGCGTGAACTGTTTGTGCGTCAGGTTGCCGTTGGGGTTGGCGTAGGTCTCTGAGTACTCGGTGCGCTGGTCAATGATCTCGACGCGCTGCCCTGTGTCTCGAGCCAGGGCGAACGCCTTCGCTGCGGAGGCGGAGCCCGGGGCGCCTGCGGCGCCTCCCCCCGGTGACGTCTCCGCTGCCGTGGCGGAGGCGGGCTGGATGAGGAGGCTTGCCGCGGAGAGCGGGAGGAGGAGCGCGAGAAGGGCAGCCAGAGTGCGGGTCGGTCCTGCGCCCGCTCTTCGGTGATTCATGGGGATTCTTCGTGACTTTCTGCGTACGTGAAGGCTCGGGGTTACCGCAGAGTATGCGATGGCGTTCGCATTTGCATAGAACCGCCTGACTTATCGTCAGCTTCTGGCATGCTCACGGCATCCGGAATGATCCACTTCGGCGGATCTGGAAGGGTTTTTGCTGGTCAAGCGACCGAAGAGGGGGCTTGCGCCCGAAGCTCGGGGGGTGTTGGCTGCGGTTTTATCTGTCTCTTATCACCCTTGGGGGGTTTGCTGTGCGTAACAAGACGGGCTCAATGCCCGGATTGTTCAGAGTTGGTCGCAATAGGAGAACATGGCCACGTCGAACCGGAATCATCGGTGCGACATCGGTGGCATTGACTGCTTCGCTCCTGGCCGGGCCCGCTTGGGCCGGCCCGGTCTCGTTCAAGGCCCGCGACGTCCAGAAGACTGCTTCCGTCAAGGGCAAGGACCTCAAGGCGAATGCGCCGAAGGCCGCGGTGAAGGCGCCGGTGTGGAAGGCCGCCCCCGTGAGCTGGCCCGCCGCCGGCACGGCCGAGGTCGTCCTGCCCTCCGCTCCACCGGCGACGAAGGCGAGCACGACCACGCTCGCGCAGGTCGGATCGCTGCCCGTACGCGTCGCACGGTCCAACCCGGCCGCAGGAGCCGGATCCGGGGCTCCCGCCAAGGACGCCCAGCCCAGCCCCTCCAGGGTCCGGGTCACGGTCGCCGACCACAAGGTCACCCAGCAGGTCGGCATCACCGGCCTGCTGCTGTCCGTCCAGCGCTCCGACGGCTCCGCAGCAGCCGCGACCACGCAGGTTGAGGTCGACTACTCGAAGATCAAAGACGCCTACGGCGCCAACTGGGCTTCCTCGCTGCGGCTCAGCCTGCTGCCCGCCTGCGCGCTGACGACGCCTTCGAAGCCGGAGTGCCTCAAGGGCACACCCTTGCTCACACAGAACGATGCGCAGGCATCCACGCTGACAGCGTCCGTGGATCTGCCGGCCTCCGGTGCATCGTCCCCGCTCGTCAAGTCGGCGCCCAGCGCGCTCGCGGCTCCCGCCGGCGGCGTGGCGGTCCTGTCGGCGGCAGCCTCCGCCGACGGCTCCGAGGGGTCGTTCCAGGCCACCTCTCTCGCACCCTCCGGTTCGTGGTCTGCAGGCGGCAACACCGGTTCGTTCAGCTGGAACCTGCCGATCTCCGTCCCGCCGGCGCCCGGCGGGTTCAGCCCCAAGGTGGGCCTTTCCTACAGCTCCTCCTCCGTGGACGGGCGTACCGGCTCCACCAACAACCAGGCCTCGTGGGTCGGTGAGGGCTGGGAGTACAGCCCTGGCTTCGTCGAGCGCAAGTACGTTCCCTGTGACAACGACAAGCAGGGCGGCAACAACGCCGCGAGCACTGGTGACCTGTGCTGGAAGTCGGAGAACGCGACCCTGTCGCTGAACGGCTCCAGCAACGAGCTGCTCTGGGACGCCAGCAAGGGCGTGTGGAAGCTGTCGAACGACGACGGCTCCCGGGTGGAGCGGATCTACGACTCCCCCGGCAACAACTCCGGTGACGCCGACTCCGAGTACTGGCGGATCACCACGACGGACGGTACCCAGTACTGGTTCGGCAAGAACCGTCTGCCCGGCTGGACCACCGGCAAGGAGGAGACGGGCTCTGTCAACAACGTCCCCGTCTTCGGCAACCACGCGGGCGAGCAGGGCCACGGAGCCGACTTCGCGTCGTCCAGCGAGAACCAGGGCTGGCGCTGGAACCTCGACTACGTCGTCGACCCCCACGGCAACGCCATGGCCCTCTATTACACCAAATACGCCGCCTACTACGCGAAGAACGGGAAGATCGACGCGCCGGTCGCCTACACCCGTGACAGCACCCTGAAGAAGATCGCTTACGGCCTGCGTGCCGGCCAGGTGTACACCCCGGCCCTTGCTCCCGCGCAGGTCAACTTCACCGTCTCCCAGCGCTGCACGGCAGCCACCTGCGTCTTCGACACCGACCACGCCGCCGACTGGCCGGACGTTCCCCTACACCTCGAGTGCAAGTCCGGGGTGCAGTGCCTGCAGGGCTCGCCTACCTTCTGGTCCACCAAGCGCCTGACCTCCATCGACACGGTCGCCCTCTCCGGCGCCGCACACGTACCCGTGGACACCTGGACCCTCGCCCAGTCGTACCCGCCGACCGGCGACACCACCAAGCCCGCCCTGTGGCTCGACTCCGTCCAGCACACCGCCAAAGCCGGATCCCTCACCGACATTCCGCTCCTCCCGACCGTGTTCACCGGCACGCCCATGGCCAACCGCGTGGACAAGGCCGACGGCCGGCCTCCGATCAACAAGTACCGCATTACGCAGATCACCAATGAGACCGGCGGCAACACGCTGGTCACCTACACCGTCACCAACTGCAGCGCGACCAGCCTGCCCGCCACGGACGACACCAACACCAAGCGCTGCTACCCGTCCTGGTGGACCCGAGACGGCGGTGCCGAGGAGGTAAAGGACTACTTCCACAAGTACCTGACGGCCAAGGTCGAGCAATCCGACACCACCGCCGGCACGGGCTCGCCCTCCACGACCACCACCTACGTCTACCCCGGCAACGCGAACTGGCGGCGCGACCAGTCAGAGTTCACCCTCGACAAGCACCGCACGTGGAACGACTTCCGCGGCTACCGCACCGTCCGCACCCTGGTCGGCACGACCAACCGAGTGAGGACCGAAACCGACTACTACACCGGCATGGCCGGCGACAAACTCGCCAACGGCACCGACCGGACGGTCGCGACCATCAACGGCACCGCCGACCGCCGCGACTTCACCGGCAAGGTCTCCGAGACGCGCGTCTACGACGCCGAGGCCGGCACCACCGTGGAAAAGTCCACCCAGACCCCGTGGGTATCGGGCGACAACGCCTCCCAGACGGTCACAGGCATCACCGACCCGGATACCCCGGGCACAGCTGGGCCGACGCTGGAGTCCAAGGTCGCTCGGTTCTCCGGTAACTCCACCACCATCGCCAGCAAACTCCTGGCAGACGGCACCTGGCAGAAGGCGACCGCCAGCCGGATCTACGACGAGGCCTACGGCCTCGTGCTGACCGACGCGGACGACGGCGCCAACACCACCGAGACCACGTGCACCGTCACCAAGTACGTGACGCCCGATACGGCGAACTGGCTGATTGCCTACCCCAGCCAGGTGACGACCACGACCACCAAGCCGTGTACCAGCACGATCTCGGCCGCGTCCGCGACCAGTTCGGCCCGCATGCTCTACGACGGCCAGGCGCTCGGAACGGCCCCCAAGGCCGGCGAGTCCAACATCACCAAGACCGAGCAGGCCTCCAAGCTGGACGCCAACGGCCAGCTCGTTTGGGAGACCGCCGGACAGGCGACCTTCGACCCCTACGGCCGCGTCCTGACCACGACTGGGCAAGACAACCAGACCACCACCACGGCCTACACCCCAGCCACTGATGCCCAGCCGACCAGCGTCACAGTCACCAACCCCAAGGGCCACACCACCACCAGCACCTACGACGGGCTGCGCGGCCTGTCCCTGACCACCACGGAGGCGAACAACCGCACACTCACCTCCGAGTACGACGCAGCCGGCCGCCTCACAAAGGGCTGGAACATCGGCCGCACCACCAGCCAGCAGCCCAACATCACCCATACATACAAACTTTCCGCCACCGCCCCCTCAACCGTCACCACGAAGAAGCTCTACGAGGACGGCACCTGGGGAACCTCGGTCACGCTCTACGACTCGCTGCTGCGCCAGCGCCAGACCCAGTCCGACGCCACCGGTATCGCCGGGCGGGTCATCACCGACACCATCTACGACAACTACGGCCGAGTCCTTAAAACCAACGCGCCCTACTTCAACAGCCAGCCGACCACCACGACGATGCTCGTCGTCCCCGACAACCAGATACCCAGCGCCACCGAGACCCGCTACGACGGCCGCGGCCGCGTGACCGACTCCATCCTGCTGGCCCTGAACACCGAGAAGTGGCGCACCACCACCACCTACGGACCGGACTGGCAGGCCGTCGTCCCGCCCCAGGGCGCAACCGCCACACTCGCCGTGACCGATGCCCGCGGCCGCGTCGTCGAACGACGCGACTACAAGGACCGCAATCCCGTCATCGGTGCCGCGGCCACCCAGTACGAGAAGCACACGTACACGTACGACCGTGCAGGCAAGCTCGCCACGGTCACCGACACCTCCGGCCGCAACTCCTGGACGTACACCTACGACCTGCGAGGACGCCAGACCGAGAACACCGACCCCGACACGGGGAAGACCACCACCACCTACGGCAGCCACGGCCGTCCCCAGCTCGCCACCGACGCGCGCGGCATCACGCTCGCCAGCACCTACGACGAGCTCGGACGCCCGACCAGCCTGCGCAAGTCCACCATCACCGGCACCAAGCTCGCCGAGTGGACCTACGACACCGCCACCGGAGGCAAGGGCCTACCCGCCACCTCCACCCGCTACGACGGCACCGCCGCATACACCAGCACGGTCACCGGCTACAGCACCGCGGGAACGCCCACAGGCACCAAGGTGACCATCCCCTCCGTGACCGGAGAGGAGAACCTGGCCGGCACCTACACCATCACCGCCACAACGACCCCCACCAACAATCTCCCCGCCACCACGGCCTTCAGCACCACCAACACCAACGCCACCACCGCCCTGCCCGCCGAGACCCTCACCAACAGCTACGGCGCCCAAGACCAGCTCGCCATCGTCAACAGCTACGACCTGGACCAGGCGTACCTACGCGGTGCCTCTTACACCCCGTTCGGCGAACTCGCCCAAGCCCAGCTCGGCAGCGCCGGCACGCTGGTCACTCAGACACTCACCTATGACACCGCCACCCGGCGCGTCCTCGCATCGGCCACCGACCGCGACGCCTCCGGCCCCAGCGAACTCTCCAACGCCACATACACCTACGACCCCGCCGGCAACATCACCCGGGTCCTCGATGAGCAGAACGACCGCACGATCAAGGACGACCAGTGCTTCGCCTTTGACTGGGCCCGGCGCCTGACCGAGGCCTGGACCTCCGGAGACGACTGCGCCACCAAGCCCGTCAACGGATCCGGCGCCCCGAACCTGGGAACCGTCGACCCGTACTGGACGAGCTGGAGCTTCACCGACACCGGCCAGCGCGCCACCGAGAAGCAGCACAAGGCCGGCCCCGTCACCGCCGACACCACCCGCACGTACGCCTACCCCACCGCGGCCGGAGCGGCCCAGGCCCACGCGGTCCGCAGCGTCACCGCCACGGGCGGTGCCACGGGCGGTGCCACGGGAGCGGACACCTACGGGTACGACACCGTCGGCAACATGACCGGCAAGACCCCCGCGGGGGGCAGCGCCCAGACCATGACGTGGAACGACGAGGGCAAACTCGCCTCCTCCACCACCGCCGGGGCCACCACTGCGTTCCTCTACGACACCGCCGGCACCCGCATCCTCAAGCGCGAACCCACCACCACGACGCTGTACCTGCCCGGCGGCCAGGAACTCGTCCTCGACAAAGCCACCAAGGCCGTATCCGGAACCCGTTACTACAACGTGCCCGGCGGCACCGCAATGCGCACCAGCACCGACGGCCGCGTCCGCTTCCTCACCGCCGACCACCACGGCACCAACACCCTGTCGATCGCCGCGTCCACCCTCACCTTCAACCGCCGCAAGCAGCTCCCCTACGGCGCTGAACGCGGCACCCCGCCGGCAGCGTGGCCCAGCCAGAAGGGCTTCGTCGGCGGAGACATCGACAAAACCACGGGCCTCACCCACATCGGAGCCCGCGACTACGACACCAAACTCGGACAGTTCATCAGCGTCGACCCCCTGCTCGACCTCAACTCTCCTCAGTCACTCAACGGCTACAACTACGCCAACAACAACCCCATCACGGAAAGCGACCCCACCGGCCTCAAAAGCGAAGAATGCGGCACGCTCTACAACTGCGGCCCCAAGGGGACCATCACCCTGGGCAACACAGGGGACATCACCGACCGCGGCGGCGACAACGATCGCGGCGGAAACGTCTCAAGACATCAACACCGCGACGGCAACAGGGGATACGGCTCGACCGGTCACTACGGTCCACCTACCATCTCAGGCCCCAACAACACCGTCATTGTGCTCCCTGCCGTCAACACGCAGGAATTCATCGACATCTATCGCAGTTCCTACCTCCATGAGAGCTCGTTCTGGAGCACCCAACCAGACCCGGAACTCGAATGGTCCGTAAAGATATCAGCCCTCCTCCATGCCTGCGAGAAAATGCGGGATCGGGGATGCGACTCAGTCGAGAGCGGCATCCTCGGCGCATACCTGGCCGGCCCCGGATCAGAAGCCGGCCTATACGGGGAGGGCGGTATAAAGCCACCGCCTGCGGGCTACCTCGGCAAGGGCAAAATCGACAAGGGCAAAATCGACAACCCCTGCACACAATGCTTCCTCGCCGGCACCGACGTCCTCATGACTGACGGCACCACCCAAAACATCGAGGACATCCAAGTCGGCGACGAGGTCAGGGCCACAGATCCTGAAACGGGCGAATCTGGGAAGCGAGAGGTAACCCGCCTGATCGTCACCGAAGACGACAAGCACTTCAACACACTCTCCATCGCAACCGACGGCGGAATCGAAAAGCTCACCGCCACCTACGAACACCCCTTCTGGTCCCCCTCGGCCAACGCCTGGGTAGAGGCCCGAGAACTCACCCCCGGGTCAACACTCCTGACCGACCAGTACAAGACCGTCATCGTCACAGCCAACAAGCCCTACACCCAGCACGCCCGCACCTATAACCTCACAGTCGACGATCTCCACACGTACTATGTACTCGCTGGGCAGACGCCGGTCCTGGTTCACAACAGCAACTGTGATCCTCGCTTCTCGGTCGACTCCAAGGGGAATGCCACAGATCTCGCCAATCCGGGCGGCAGGGTCGGCCTTCCGAAACTTGAAGGTGGCACCCCGCTAGAAGTGGGCGGGCGCGTCTGGGGTTCCGGAGATCCCTCTCGCCTCGTAGGAACACGCTCTCCGACTGAATTGCGAGGGTTGGCAAGCAGGGGTGACGCGGAGAAATTGCAGGACTTCTACCAGAGTGCAGCGCTCGCAGGAAAGGGCGGAAAGACTGCACCGGCGCGCGTGAAGCTGACTCAGGAGATCATCGATGCTTGGAGATAGTCAGGTGAGCAAGGGCGAGCAGGTCGTAGACCTGAAATTTATGGCGGCGCGAGGGGAAAGCGTCGAGGTGTGCTTCGAGCCGGTAGGAACGACCTTCGCCCTGAGCGACGGTGAGGCGGTATTTCTCCGGACCGCAATCTCAAACGTGGCCTCGCTTGAGATTGTCTCGTGGCCTAACGGAATTGGGGTTTGGGTCCCCTACCCCGGCGACTACGCGATCATTGACTCAAAGGGGAACGAAATCGATACACTCTGATCCTCTCCCGTAAAAGAGGAGGGCCGCTCCGGATGCGTTGCGACGCCTCCGGCGAGGATGCCCAGTCAACGGCGCCCGGAGTGAATCCACGGGGGCAAATCTGAAGCCCTGCCAGGTGTCACCTGGCAGGGCTTCAGTGTCATCTGGGCTTGTTCCGCTTTGACGGACACCTTTGGTGTGGTGGTCAGGCCGCGAGGGTGGTCTCGTATTCGGTGGAGCTGCGGTAGCCGAGGCTGCTGTGGAGCCGGTGCAAGTTGTACCAGCTCTCGATCCACTCGAATATCGCGGTGTGGGCGGCGGCCCGACTGGGCCAGGGATGGGTGTCGCCGAGCTCGTTCTTCATGGTCGAGAAGAACGATTCCGCGAGGGCGTTGTCCCAGCATTGCCCGGTGCGTCCGACCGACAGGCGAACGCTGAACTCGGATGCCAGGTCGGCAAGTTCATGGATGGTGTATTGGCAGCCGCGGTCGGAGTGGAAGATCACCGGACCGGTCGGCCGACGGGTCCGGCAGGCTGTCCGCAGTGCGTCGGCGACGAGCTCGGTTCGCAGGTGGTCGGCCGTCGCCCAGCCGACGACGCGGCGGGACGCGATGTCGATCACGGTGGCCAGGTAGAGCCAGCCCTCGCGGGTAGCGATATAGGTGATGTCCCCGCACCAGCGGGTATCGAGGGCTGACGAATCGGGTCGGAAGTCGCGAAGGACCAGGTCGGGACGCGTGGACGCGTGTGGATCGGGGATGGTGGTGCGATGCCGCCGTCTGCGGTGCTTGCCGGTCAGACCCGCCTGCCGCATCAGGCGGGCCACCCGTCGGCGCCCGCAGCCGGTGCGCTCACGTTGCAGGGCGGCGTGGACGCGCGGGGCGCCGAAGGTGCCGCGGGACCGCTCATGGACGGTGGTGATCTGTTCGATCAGCTCGGCGTCCCGCAGTGCGCGGGGGCCAGGGGTGCCAGTGCGGCGGGCGTAGTAGGCGGTCCGGGAGACCTTCAGGAGTTCACACGTCCGTCTGACGTTGTGACCTGCGAGTTTCTCCGCCTCGATGAACGGGTGCACCGTCACCGGGTCTCCGTCGCGAAGAAAGCCGTCGCACGCTTGAGGATGTCGACGTCCTCGCGCAGCCGGCGGTTCTCCCGCCGCAGCGCGGCCAGTTCCTCACGTTCGCTGCTGGTCAGGCCGTCTCGTTCGTCGGCGTCGATCTCGGCTTGGCGGACCCAGCCACGGACCGCGGTCTCGGCCAGATCGAAGTCTTTGGCGACCTGGCCTACCGAGCGGTCGCCGCGTCGGCACAGTTCGACGATCTCGGCCTTGAACTCCGGCGTGAACGAGCGGCGAGGACGCGCCTTCTTCTTCCCCATGCTCTCCATGATGAACATCATCCTTCCGGGGCCCAAGCCCCTGATCTCAGATGTCCGTCAAAGCGGATCAAGCCCATGTCAGAGTTCAGCCGGATCGGAGGTCTGCGGTGCGCAGACCTTCGCCTCATCCGGGCGACAGCCATGCGCAGCCACCGCGATATCTGCCAGTACCTGGCAGACGGCAACTTTCTGGCACCGCAGCCACACTCCGTGTCCAGCGCCGGCTGCCCATAGCCAGCACACCCGACGCCCTCTCCGCACGAACGGGTGAACTCCACGCCAAGCCTAAGGCTTGTCCCGTAACTGCTGGTCACAGGTGAGATGATCTTGGTGTGGCT
>NZ_JBHWVJ010000100.1:0-26935 GCF_042736725.1 Streptomyces sp. NPDC060028
CCCGGGGGGCGCCCCCGCCCCCGCCGCCCGCGTGGGGGGTTTTGGGGGCGGGGGCCCCCCGGGCGGGGGGCCCCCCCCGCGCTCCCTCAGGTTCAGTGCCAGTACTTCATGACAGTTCCTCCTCCCCCGTGTGTGGACGCAGGGTGACCTCGAAGCGGTCGAGACCGCGCAGGGTCAGATTGCGCCGGTGTTCTGGTTCCGCGACCGCCCGTGCGTCGGGGTAGTCCCTGGCCAGGGTCGTGAAGACCGATCCGGCGAGCCGGATCGCCATGGACGCGCCCAGACAGGCATGGGCCCCGCGTCCGAACCCCAGGTGCGGGTTCGGGGCACGGTCCAGTCGCAGCTCTGTGGGGTGGGCGAAGCGGAGCGGGTCGTGGTTGGCCGCTCCCAGGAGCAGGGTCACCGGATCGCCCGCCCGGATGGTGACGCCTGCCAGTTCGGTCTCGGTGACGCAGACCCGGGCGTCCGCCTGCACGGGTGCGTCGTACCGGATCAGTTCGTCGACGGCCGCGGCCAGGGGCGCCCGGCGGAAGGCCGTCAGCGCCCCCGGGGTCGTCAGGAGGGCCGCGGCCGCGTTGCCGAGCAGCCGCGAGGCGGATTCGTAGCCCGCGTGGAGTACGACCCGCAGGCTGTTGCGCAGCACCGCCCGGTCCACGCCGGCGGCGGCCGCGCTCTCGGCGTGCTGCGCCACGTAGGCGATGAGGCCGTCCTTGGGCGGATCGGCGAGCCAGCCGCCCGCGTACTCGGCGAGCCGGGCCCGTGCGGAGACGGCGGGCTCGTGCTTCTCCGGCCACAGCCCGGCGTCCATCCCGTCCACGACGGTGCGGGACATGGGCACGAACCAGGCCTGGTCGGGGGCGTCCACGCCGAGGAAGGCGGTGATGAAGCGGAGGGCGAGCGGTTCGGCCAGCTCTCCGACGAAGTCGAAGGAGGGCCGCTGCGCCAGTTCGGCGAGCAGGTCCGCGGCCTGCCGCTCCATCGTGTCGTGCAGCGCCTGCCGGTCCTGGGCCCGGAAGCCGTCGAGCAGCAGATGACGGATGGCGGTGTGCTCGGGCGGATCCAGCGTCTGGACGCTCAGCAGCGGGGCCGGTATGTCCTCACCCGCCCGCCGCCAATCGGAGGCGAAACGCGCACTGTCGGTGAGTACCGAAAGGCAATCGGAATGCCGTGTCAAGACCCAGGATCCGAGCAATTCGTGCCAGAAGACAGGGGTGGTTTCACGCAGCCCGGAATATGCGGAATATGGGTTCCGCAAGTTCGACGGACGGGCCAGATCCAAGAGTGGGTCCATGGTCGCCGATTGATCCACGAGAACATCTCCCCCCGCACAAATGGCCTGGTTGAGGCCGCAAATGCTTCCGGTAGAGCAGTGCCTGACGCAGGAATCACCGGTGGGTGACCCGTCTGCGCAGGCACATCTTCGAACTGATCGTCGGCGACGCTACCACGCAACTTGGCTGGCTGGTATGACTACCTGCCACAGATGTTTCCCATGACTCCGGGGGAGTTACGGATGCCAGAACAAGGTCAGACAATCGTCCACGATGTGCCGGTAAACGTCGCTCAACAGCCCAATCCCTACCCGCTCTTCGAGCGAATCCGGGAACACGGAGCTGTTCAGCGCGCACGGCTGAATCCCACCCTTGAAGTCTGGATGGTCACCGGATATGACGAGGCGGTTTCGGCGCTCACCGACCCGCGGCTCAGCAGCAGCCCCGTCAAGGTGAACGGCCTCGAGGAGGAGATGGCCCACCAGGAGCGCACCAACGTCCTGATGGCCAGCATGCTCGTGGCCAACGGCGAGGACCACACCCGCTTGCGCAACCTCGTGTCCAAGGCCTTCACCGCACGACGCGTGGAGGAGATGGCGCCCCGCATCCAGGAGCACACCGACACCTTCCTCGACGCGATCGCCCCCCGGGGATCCGCCGACCTGGTCTCCGAGTTCGCGCTGCCGCTCCCCATGGCCGTGCTCAGCGAACTCATAGGTATTCCAGCCGAGGGACAGCCAGATTTCGCCAAGTTGGCGGTCGGGCTCATCATGCCGCCCAACACCCCCGAGCGACTCGCCAAGGGGGCACGCGCCCGGGCCGAACTCACCGAGTTCTACGAGCCCTTGCTCGCCCAGCGCAAGGCGGAGCCGCGTGATGACCTGCTCAGCGCCCTGTGTGCGGCCCAGGCCGAGGAGCGCATCAGCGACCGCGAGCTGATGGCCATGGCCATCCTCGTCACCCTCGCCGGGCACGAGACCACCGCCAGCCTCATCGCCAACGGCGTCCACGCCCTCCTTCGCCACCCCGACCAGTTCGTCGCCCTCCGCGAGGACCCCGCGCTGCTCCCCGGCGCCATCGAGGAACTGCTGCGCTACGAGGGCCCGGTCAGCCGCGGCGTCGCGCGCTTCACCGTCGAGGACTTCGAGATAGGCGGCGTCACCATCCCGGCGGGCGAGATGATCATCATCGGACTCGCCGCCGCCAACCGAGACCCGGCCCGCCACGACCGGCCCGACATCCTCGACGTCGCCCGCCGCGAAATGCCCCAGCAACTCGCCTTCGGCCACGGAGTGCACTTCTGCCTGGGCGCCCCGCTGGCCCGCGCGGAGGCCAGGATCGCCATCGGCTCGCTGCTGCGCCGCTTCCCCGACCTGGAGCTGGCGGACGCCGAGGAGACCCTCACCCGCCGTGAAGGCATCCTGCGCGGCATGGCCACGCTGCCGGTGACCTTCACACCCCGGGCGTAGGGGCGGGGCGTGAGCACGGAACAACGGACGCAACGGAGAGGAAGTCCCATGGCAGCGGCCTCCGGCACCGCGGAGTTCGACGCGATAGCCCCCGGCTACGACCGGTCGCGCGGCGGCACGGCCCGCGCCGCCGGCTTCGCCGACCAGCTGGCTCCACTCCTGGATCCGGCCCACCCCGTACTCGATGTCGGCGTCGGCACCGGCGTCGTGGCCGCGGAGCTGACGGCCCGGGGCCACCGGGTGTGCGGCGTGGACCTCTCTCCCGGCATGCTCGCCCTGGCCCGGACCCGGCTGGGGCAGCGCGTCGCGGTGGCCGACGCCGGCCGCCTGCCGATCCGCACGGCGTCGGTGACCCAGGCGGTGTCCACCTGGCTGCTGCACACCGGGGTCGACCGCAGGGCCGTGTTCGGCGAGGTGGCCAGGGTGCTGCGCCCGGGCGGCCGCTACCTGGTGATCCCGGCCGGGGGCACGCGTCCGACGGACGACATCGGGCGCATCGTGAACGAACTGGAGGACCGGCTGGACCCGGAAGGCACCCGCCAGGACGGCCCGCAGGCGCTGGCCCCGGTCGCCGAGGCGCGGGGCCTGGCGTACGAGGGCACGGCGGCCGAACGGCCCAAGACCTTCGAGGTGTCGCCGCAGGACATGGCGCGCTCCCTGTCCGGCGGCCTGTTCACCGGCGCCTGGCCGGTCCGGGGCGACGAAGTCCGCGTCGTGGACGAGGCCCGCGCCCGGCTCTTGGCCCTGCCCGGCCCGGCCGTTCCCCGGGTGCGCCACCTGGCCGACTTCGTCATGGTGTTCACCCGCACCGGCTGATCCCGCGGACCGGGGGGCCGTCCTGCCGGGCGCGTGCGGCAGGCACGGCCCCCCTCCGCGGGCTTCACGCCGCATTCACCGGAGGCTGCCACCGTCGTCGTATGGACCTCAGTAGACGAGAACTGCTGGCAACCGGAGCGGCCGCGGCCGCCGGCCCCCTCACCGCCGCCGATCCAGTCCCAGTCCCCGAGACCGTCACCCGCACCCTGCGCGGCACGATCGCGCCGGGGGCTCCGGACTTCGTGTACGTACCGCTGGAAGTCCCGCCGGGCATACGCGAGTTACGGATCGCGTACACCTACGACAAACCGCCGGTACCGGCCGGCACCCTGGGCAACGCACTCGACATCGGCATCTTCGACCAGCGCGGCACCGCCCTGGGCGGCCGCGGCTTCCGCGGCTGGTCGGGCGGCGCCCGCGGCGAGTTCTTCCTCCGCGCGGACGACGCCACCCCCGGTTACCTGCCCGGCGCCATCGAACCCGGCCGCTGGCACCTGGCGCTCGGCCCGTACACGGTGGCGCCCCAGGGCCTCGCCTACGAGATCACCGCCGCCTTCACCCCCGGCCGGCCGGAGGCGCCCGCCGTCCCCGCCCATCCGCCGCAGCGCGCCCGGGGCCGCGGCCGCGCCTGGTACCGGGGCGACTGCCATCTGCACTCCGTGCACTCCGACGGCCGGCGCACCCCCGCCGAACTCGCCACGCTCGCCCGCGGGGCGGGTCTGGACTTCATCAACTCCTCCGAGCACAACACCCACTCGGCGCACGCGGCCTGGGGCCCCGTCGCCGAGACCCATCCGGACCTGCTGATCCTGACGGGGGAGGAGGTCACCACCCGCACCGGCCACGTCCTCGCGATCGGCACCACGCCGGGCACCTTCGTGGACTGGCGCTACCGCGCCCGCGACCAGCGCTTCGACCGGTACGCCCACCAGATCCGGCGGGCCGGAGGGCTGGTCGTCCCCGCCCACCCGCACGCCACCTGCATCGGCTGCGCCTGGAAGTTCGGCTTCGGGGAAGCCGACGCGGTGGAGGTGTGGAACGGCCCCTGGACCCCGGACGACGAGGTCGCCCTCGCCTCGTGGGACGCGACCCTGCGCGGCGGGGAGCGGTGGCTCCCGGCGGTCGCGAGCAGCGACTACCACCGGGACCCGGACCGGGTGGGCACCCCGCAGACGGTGGTCCTGGCCGAGGACCTGTCCCGTGAGGCGATACTGGCCGGCCTGCGGGCAGGCCACAGTTACGCCGCCGAGTCCTCGGCCGTTTCGGTGACCTTCGAGGCGATGACCGGCCGCGGGGCACACGCCGGTATCGGCGACCGGCTCCGGGTCGAGCCCGATACGGAGGTCCTGATCCGGCTGACCGTGACCGGAGCCGACGGATGCGACCTGCGGCTGGTCACGGACCAGGGCGTGGCCTTCACGGCCCCGGCGGCCACATCGCTGGAGTGGCGCACCACCGCCTCCCGCACCTCCTACGTACGCGCGGAGGCCCGGCGAGCCTCCCCGGCCCCACCCCTGCCAGGCCCCCCGGCTGCGCTGACCAACCCCATCCGGCTGGGATGACCGTACTGCCGAGGACCCTGGCCGGGGTTCGTGTCAGTGCCCGGTGACCCGGGTCGTGGCCTTGGCGGTGTTGTTCGCCCGGTTCGGATCGGCGGTACGGGAAGTGACGGAGGCCTTCGCGGTGATGGTGGGTCGCAGGGTGGCCCGTACCGTGACGTGGAAGACCCGCTGCTGTCCGGCGCCCAGGGCCTTGACGCGCCAGGTCACCTGCGTGGGCGTCTGCCGGTCCGAGCCGGGGGACGTGCCCGTGACCGGCAGCCCGTGGGGCCGGGTCAGGGTGACGGCCGTGTCGGCGGCGCCGAAGGGCCCCTTGTTGGTCACCGTGACGGTGTAGCTGTACTCGGCGCCGCCGGGTACGGCGGTCGGTGCGCTCAGCCGGACCGCGAGGTCCGCCCTGGGTGCACCGGCGCCGACCTCGACCCGCCCGATCCGGTCGCCGAAGACCTCGGTGAACCACATCCCGCCGTCCGGGCCCGCCGTGATGCGGATCGGGGCGCTGGCCGAGTGGGGCAGCGGGTAGTGCGTGACGTTCCCGGTGGTGGTGATCCGACCGATCCGGTCGGTGAACTGCTCGGTGAACCACAGATTGCCGTCGGCCCCGGTGGTGATGTCGCTGGGGGAGCTGCCGGCAGTGGGGAGGGGGTGTTCGGTGATGTCGCCGACCGCCGCAGGGACGGGGAGGGGGGTGGCGGCGGAGGTGGCGGGCAGGCCGATCAGGCTGACGAGCAGGGCGGCGGTCAGCCGCAGCGCCCAGCCGCAGCGGCGGCGTCGGGGTGTCCGGTGCGCGGGCCCGGACGAGGTGGAATGGGTCACGGGAGGCAGACCTTTCGGCCGGAGGGCGGGGCGGTCAGCCCGTCATCGGAACGAGACCTCGCCGACGGATCCGAGCGCTGTCGGACGGCTCGTGGGGCTCGCGACAGCGGTGCGCGCGCTCCGGATGCCGGGCATGCGCACCGCAGCGTAGGGGCCGGATGACGGCGCGTCAGCCCGCTGTCGGCCAACGGGCTGACGGCCAACCGGGTGGTGTCCGAGCCCCCACCGCTACGGGAGTTCCCCCGGCCGCCCGATCGCCGAAGCCTCCACGCGGTGCGTCGACAGCTTCTCGTGCCGCCTTCGGTCCACGGTGGCTACCGCCCGAGGAACGCCGCGGCGCTCGCCACGAACCGGCCGGCGTCGTCGAGCCACGGATAGTGGCCCGCCCCCGGCTGCACCACGAGCGTGGCGGCGGGAAACAGCTCCGCGAACTCGGTCACCGTCTTCGGGGGGCTGTTCAGGTCGAACTCGCCGGCGAGCAGCAGTACGGGTGCCTCGCAGGCGGCGAGCGCCGCCCGGGTGGCCTGCGGGTCGAAGGCACCCTCGGCCGCGAAGAGGGCGACGGCCTCCGTGTTGTCCGGCCGGCTCGCCGCGTGGTGCTCCTGCGCCGCGGCATCCCACCGGCCGCAGAAGAAGGGGGCGATGGCGTCCCAGTCGCTGCCGGTGCCCTCGTTGATCGCCTCCAGGGCGGCGAAGGCCGCCGGGAACCACGGCTCGTCCTTCCGGCGCAGCGCGAGCTCGCGCCGGGTCTCCCCGCTGATCGCGAGGCCCACGGCTCGGGCACCCGGGGTGATCAGGGCGAGCTTGCCGACCTTCCGCGGGTGTCGAGCCGCGTACTGCGCCGCCAGGTTCGCACCGCCGGAGTGCGCGAGCAGGTCCATCCGGGGCAGTCCGAGGTGTTCGCGCAGGGCCTCGACGTCCTCGACGAGGCGGTCGCAGCGGTAGGAGGAGGTGTCTTCGGGCATCGCGGAGCGGCCGGTGCCGCGCAGGTCCAGAAGGATCAGCTGCCGGTGCGCGGACAAGCCGCCGAGGTCGCCGAGGTAGACGGAGTCCGACGGGCCTCCCGGGATGCAGACGAGCGGGGTTCCCTCTCCGTGGGTGCGGTAGGCGAGCTCGGTGCCGTCGGGTGCGGTGAAGGTGTTCATGCCGTGGAGCATGCCAGTCATAACCAGGTTGTACAACCCGGTTATGGCGCAGGGCGGCCGGGGTGTATAACCGAGTGGTGGAAGGCGAAGCGATACTCACCGAGGAACAGGCCGGGCGGATGCTCGCCCGCATGAACGAGGTCATCCGCGCGGGCGAGGAGATGCGCGGGCTCCGCACCGAAATGATCAAGGTGCTGGTCGATCTGGGCTGGACCCAGGACCGGATCGCCCGGCTCACCGAGATGAGTCAGCCCGCGGTGTCGAAGCAGGTGACGAAGTACAAGGGCGGCGATCCGCTGCCCCCGATGCAGCTCTCCCTCGCCCAGCACGACGCACCGTGGCTCGAAGGGCGCCTGTGGGGCCTGGCCGAGGAGATCTCCGAGAGCTGCGACGCCGCCCGCTGCGCCCGCCATGTCGACGCCATCGCCCGCGGGCGCAGGCGCTTCACGCCCCAGCACGTCGACGAGCTGCGGCGCCTCGTCGAAGAGGACCTGCGGCTGCGCCGGGCGGAGTTGCCCGCCGGCTTCCGGGAGGCGTACGACGAGATCAGCCGCGGCCTCGACGTCCCGCCGAAGGGCGCCACCACAGCCGCGGCGGCGGCGGCCGCCACAGCGCCCTCCGTGCGTCGCGCCCTCGCCTGCCAGATCCAGCGCGACCACCTCAGGGCCGCCTCGTGAGCCCTCGGTGACGCGGCGTCACATTCCTTCGGGCGCCGGGGTGGTGGGCGCGGCCGCGGCGATCAGGGTTGCCGCGAGGTCCTCCTTGCGCATCCGCTGGTCGACGTAGAGCAGGGCGATGACCAGCTGGGGATAGCCGAACTGGAACAACATGCTGATCGCGCCGCCGACCAGCATGGAGATCGCGTACACGACGATCCCGAAGATCAGCGCGCTGGGATCGACGTCGCCGTTGCCGCCTTCCATCATGGTCGGGAAGAGCGCGACCATGCCGACGAAGCCGAACGGCATCTGGATGGCGTAGCCCACGGCCGTCGCCACCAGGTACGCCAGCATCGTGATGCCGAACACCCGCCACCAGCCGTCGCTGACCAGCCGGGAGGAGCGCCGCAGAGCCGCGACGGGGCCGAGGCCCTCGCACACCGCGGCGGCGGGCCCGAGGCTGAAGCGCGTCGCGAGCCAGACCGACACGGGCATGCAGACCAAGATGCCCAGGAACAGTGCGAACAGGGCGGCCGGCGGGCCGGAACCGTCCGAGGTGACGATCAGCGGGATGCAGATCGCATACACGACGAGCATCGGCCCGCCCGCGATCAGCCCGGCGAGCAACACGGTGCCGAGCACCGCCGGCAGCCGTGACCAGCAGCGGCGCCACATCGCGCCGAAGGTCGTGGGCCGCCCGAGCACTGCCTCCTGCACCACCGCGGGACACAGGGCGCTGATCATCCCCGCGCCCAGCGTCATCGTGACCATCAGGAGCACACCGGCGGGAACGAAGGCCAGGACCAGAGCCATCACGTCCGCGCCGTCCGCGCGCTGCCCCCGGGGGAGGTCGAAGACCGCGGAGAACCGGCTGTGGACCGCCGCGGCGGCGATGCCGATCGCGGCGGCCACGAGCAGGATCCCGAAGCCCTGCACGGCGAGCATCACGCCGACCAGGGGCTTCCAGTACCGACGGAAGGTCGCGAAGGCGCCGCCGATTATCCCGCCCACGTCCAGCGGCTTCAGGGGTATGACGCCCGGCTGCGGCGCGGGCGGCGGCATCCATCCGGCGCCTCCCCACTGCGGCATGGGCTGTCCCGGGTGTTGACCCCACCCCGTGTTGTGCGACATCTCTGTTCCCCCTCGGATGAAGGGACACGGTAACCCGCCGCACACCGCGAGGTCGCACGGGCCCAGCCGGCCGCGGCCGGGCCCGGGGCCGAGGTCAGGCGGGGAGGGCGTCGACGGTGGGGACGACCACGCCGAACAGGTCGGTGACGGCGGTCAGGGCGGCGGCCTGGAGGGCCGCGGCCGGCAGGACGGCGCCGTCCGGGGCGGTGAGGGCCCGCGTTGCGGTGGTCTCGGCGACGACGGTGGGGCGGTAGCCGAGGTTGAAGGCGCCCTGGGCGGTGTAGTTGACGCACATGTGCGTCATGAAGCCGGCCAGCACCAGGTCCTTGCCGCTGCCCGGGGCGGCGCCGAGGCCCGTCAGGGTCTTCTCCAGTTCGGTGAGGTGGAAGGAGTTGGGGAACTGCTTGACCACGACCGCCTCGCCGTCCGCCGGGGCGACTTCGTCGCTGATGGCGCCGATGTGGGCGCGTATGTCGTACGGGGTGTTCTCGCCGCCGTCGTTGATGACGTGGATCACCGGAGTGCCCGCCGCGCGGGCGCGCTCCAGCAGGCGGGCGCCGGCCGCGAGGGCTTCCTCGGCGCCTTCCAGTGCCATGACGCCGGTGCGGTAGGTGTTCTGGAAGTCGATCATGATCAGGACGCAATCGCTCAGCTTCGGCGCCCGGTCGTCCAGGCCGCTGAGGTCGCGCAGGGTCGTGGAGGGCTGGTGCGTGGTGGACTGGGGCGTGGTGGGTTGGTGCGTGGTGGGCTGGTGCGTGCTCATGGGGTGCCTTTCAGAGGGAAACGAGGCATGGCGAAGCCATCCGCCCCGCCTGCGTATGGGGTACGGGGGAAGTCAGTTGGTCTGGGTGCGGAAGCGGCGGCGGTAGGCGGCGGGTGTGGTGGCGAGCTGCCGCCTGAACGCCCGGTGCAGGGTCTCCGCCGAGCCGAGCCCGGCAGCGGTCGCCACGTGGTCGAGCGGATCGTCGGTGGTCTCCAGCACGCGCCGCGCCACCTCGACCCGGGCGGCTTCGACGTAGGCGGCGGGACCGGCGCCGGTCTCCTGCTTGAAGACGCGGGCGAAGTGCCGCTGGCTCAGGCACATCCGGGTCGCCAGCACCTCGGCGGACAGGTCCTCGTCCAAGTGGTCGGCGATCCACAGCCGCAGCTCGTCGATGTCGCGACGGGCGGAGGCGGGCCGGCTGAGCGGTACGGAGAACTGGCTCTGCCCGCCCTGCCGTTTGAGGTACATCACCAGCTGCCGGGCCACCGCCAGCGCGGCGTCCTCGCCCAGGTCCTCGGCCACCAGGGCCAGCGCGAGGTCCAGGCAGGCGCTGATCCCGGCGCCCGTCCACAGCCGGCCGCGGTCGGCGCGGACGAAGATCGGGTCCGGGTCGACCGTGACGCCCGGGTGGTCGGCGGCGAGCTGGGCGGCGGTCGACCAGTGTGTGGTCGCCGTCTTCCCGTCCAGCAGGCCCGCCGCCGCCAGGACGTGCGCGCCCACGCACACCGACGCCACCCGCCGGGCGTACGGGGCGGTCTCCTTCACCCATGCCACGACATCGCTGTCGATACGGGCCACGGGGCCGTCCTCGGTCATGTCGACCGCACCGGGCACCAGCAGGGTGTCCACCTGTCGGCCGACCTCGTCGAAGGACAGGTCGGCCAGCAGCCGCACACCCGCCGACGTCCGCACCTCGCCGGAGGCCGGCCCGGCGAGGCGGACCCGGTAGCCGGCGCGGCCGGCGGTCTCCCGGTTGGCCAGGGCGAAGACCTCGGCCGGGCCGGTGACGTCGAGGAGGTCGACATCGGGGAAGACCGCGATGACGACACGGTGCGCAAGGGGCATGAGCCCATCCTGACTCGCCCCACCCATGGCCGCAATGACGGCTGACTGTCACATCCGGACAGGGGTGTACGGGCTACTGCGGCATGAGGAGGCGGCGCAGGTCGATGATCTCGTAGCCCCGCTGGAGGGCCGCATCGATGATCCGGGGCAGGGCCAGGGCGTCGAGGACGACACCGTCGCCGTTGCTGCCGACGTGCATCTGCAGGATCGCGCCGGGGGTGAGGGCGTCGACGGCGCGCTGCACGGCCCGGTCGACGCTCATGCCGCCGTCCGGGCCGAGGTAGCCGTTCGTGTCCTGGGTGAACTCGACCGCCGCGTAGCCGAGGTCGTTGACGTCGGCGATCGAGTCCGGGGTGGTGGCGCTGTAGGGGAACCGGAACAGCGGCAGGGGCTCGGCCCCCGAGGCCCGGCGGATGGAGGCGTCGGCACGCTGTACTTCGTCGGTCCGTTCCTCGGTGGTGAGGTCTGCGAAGTAGGGGTGGGTGTGCGAGTGGTTGCCCAGACCGTGGGCGGCGGCCATCGCGCGGACGGCCGAGGGGTGGGCGTCGGCGAACCGGCCGGTGGGGAAGAACGTGGCGGCGAGCCCGCGCGTGCGGAGCTCGGTCAGCACGGCATCGATCCCGGCTTCGTCCCAGGCGGCGTTGAAGGTCAGCGCCATGACCTTTTGGGTGGTGGGGATCCGCCGGATCTCGTCACCGAACCACGCCGCCGGCGGCCGTGGCCCCGCCACCGGCGCCGCCAGGGCCCGGGAGCCGGGGAAGAACCCCGCGGCCGCCACCGCCGTCAGCACGGCACGCCGTCCCACATCCCTCACGGACACTCCCCTCGACACGGTCCGCCGTCACGGCCCTGTCTGGACTATGCGAGAGGAAGGAGCCCGGTGGCCCGCACCCCATGCCGGGCACTCGGGTGATCCCCGCCCCCGCTTCCGGCCTGTCCGATGGGGCGAAAGGCCCCGTCAGGTCCTTGGTTCGGCGCCGCCGGGGACCTCGTAGATCCTTCCGTCGACGCCCGCCCGGTAGAGCTTTCCGGCCGAGAAGCCGCGTTCTCCGTGGCCGTACGTGAGCTGGGTGGAGAGGTAGAGCCCCGATTCCACGGTGCACAGGGTCGCGCCCTCGGCCCGCCAGATCTGGCCCGCCGCGTGGGTGGCGATCAGCGGGCGGCCCCGGCCGTCCAGGGTCAAACCGTCGGGGAGGGCGAGGGCGTTGGAGGTGTCGGCGGAGATCCAGCGCTGGGGGTGCGCGGGGTCGGCGACGGGAATGCGGTACAGCCCGGGGGCGATGGTGGTCTGGATGACGTAGACCTGCGTTCCGTCCGGGGAGACCGCGATCCCGTTGGGCTGCGGCACCCGGGCCCAGGCGGGGTCGACCTGACCGTCCGGGGTGACGCGGCCGATGTTCCGGCCGCCCAGGGTCGTGGTGTACACGGTGCCGTCGGGTGCGAGGGCGACGCCGTCGATGCCGCCGAGGCCCGAGGCGTACGTGGTGACGCTGCCGGTCTCCGGGTCCACTTGCAGGAGCTTCGACACCGCAAGGGCGTCACCGGTGAGGGAGTGCGCGAGGTCGTTGCCCGTGCCGACGAGGAGCCGGCCGTCGTCGCGGACGACGATCCCGCCATTGGCGCCGATGTTCCCGGTGAGCGGGACGGGGGCGCTGCCCGGTCCGTCCATGCGGTAGACGCGGCCCGTGAAGTACGCGGTGGCGAACATCCGGCCCCGCTTGTCGACGGCGATCGACTCGACCCAGTCGGGTATGCGCGCCACTTGAACCGGCGGAGCGCTCGCGGCGGCATCACACACCGGCGCCGCGTGGGCGCAAGTCGGTGCGAACACGCCCGCGGCCGCGGCCAGTACGACCGCCGCGGACATGCCGCGGCGCGGCCCGCGTAAGGCGGCGCGGATGTTCCTGGTCAGCCTCATCGGTTCCCCTCCATGGTCAGGTCAGGTCGATCTGCCCGTGAAGTATCGGCCCCGGGCGTCTCCTGGACCACCCCGCCACCCGGAGGCCGGGCCGGCCCGCCGCCCTCGCGGGGGCGGGCCGACCCGTGGGTCAGTCGAGCTGGGTGATGCCCGGCAGGTCGCCGGTCGCCGCCGCGTTCGCGGCCGGCAGGGCCGTCGGGTAGATGCGGACGTCGCTCACCGCTCCGTTGGCGTACTCGCCGTACGCGCCGGAGGCTATGCGGCGGCCGATCTGCACGGGGCCCGCCGCGTTCCAGCCCGGGCTCGTGAACGGGCCGGTCGCCGAGAGCTTCCCGTCGACGTACAGGCTGAGCTGCGCGGTGTCCGCCTCGTACACACCGACCAGGTGGGTCCAGCGGCCCACCTGGGCCGATTCGCCGTACACCGCCGAGAAGGTGGTGGTGCTGACCGCCGGGTCGTGGTGCATCCCGAAGGCCCACACCTTCTTACCCGACGAGTAGTACAACTGCATGCCGTTGTACTTGTCCGCGGCGTCGGTCTGCGAGACGAACGTGGAGTTGCCGGTCAGGGAGCCCAGCTTCACCCAGGCCGAGACGGAGTAACTGCCCGACGTGTCGACCGCGGGGCCTGTGCCGGCCGCGTACCCGGTCGTGCCGGCCAGGTTCAGCACCCGTCCGCGGGTGGCGTCCGTCGTCCAGGTGTACGCGCCGCCCAGGGTTGCGTCGAGGGTGCCCGGCCCGTCGGCCACCGAGGTGCCCGCGCCCTCGTCCAGCCGCCAGGCATGCGTGGCCGAACTGCCGACCGCGCCCAGGGACGCGGGCGCGTCGAGGCCGGCGAGCCCGGCCTGAGGGGCGGTGCCGGGGAACTCGAGCAGCTGGCCGCCGGCGTCCACGGCGTACAGCTCGGGGTTGGCGTCGGGTCCGCCCGCTGCGCTGTTCAGGTCGCCCGGGGACATGACGGCCGGGTAGGCGGACTTCGGCAGGACCGGTGCGAGCGGTACGGCCGGAGAGGTCTGCCAGCCGGCCGTGGCGCCGGTGGTCCAGTTCTGGGCCACCGTGCCGTTGCAGGTGAAGATCACCATTTGGGTGCCCGGGGTGGTGCTCGCGTTGGGGTCGTCCAGGCACTTGCCCGAGCTCGGGTTCACCAGGCTGCCGGAAGCGCCGAGCGTCCACTTCTGCGCGCCCGTGCCGTTGCAGGACCACAGCTGGACGATGGTGCCGTCGGAGACGCCGTTGCCGTTCACGTCGAGGCAGCGGCCCAGGGCCCGGATGCTGCCGTCCGACATCAGCGTCCAGCCCTGCGCGACCGTGCCGTTGCAGGCGTACACCTGGACCTTGGTGCCGTTCGCGGTGCCCTGGTGGTCCACGTCGAGGCACTGCTTGCCGCCGCCGCTGACGGGGACCGCCGACGGCAGGGCCGTACGCACGGGGGCGTGCAGCAGGGCCGGCACGAGCGTGCCCGCGTCGACCGTGACGGGGAAGCTGTAGACCGTGCCGCTGACGTCGTCACGGGCCCACAGGGCCGGGGCGCCGCCGGTGACGGTGCCCTTTCCCGAGCCGTCGGTCGTGAGGGTGCCGCCGACCGTGCCGGGGCCCATCAGGGTGAGGCCGGACCAGTCGCCGTCACCGAGGAGCAGCGGGTGCTTGAAGTGGCCGCCGCCGTCGGTCTGGTAGATCCACAGCTTCTTGTTCTCGACGGTGACGACCGCCGGGTAGTCGGTGGTGTTGCCGTAGAGGTTGCCGGGGGTCACCAGCTGGTCGACCGACCAGCCGGAGGCGTCGTACCCGGCGGTGCGGCAGCGGGTGTCGTCGGCCACGCGGGCCGCGGACTCGCAGGGGTCCTTCGGGACGACGTCGAAGCGGCGGCCGGTGAAGCCCGCGTACGTCGAGTAGGGCACGCGCGGGAAGGCGTTGTCGGCGGCCGGGTCGAGGTCGTTCTTCACGATGTAGAGCTGGTGGCTCTGCTTGTTGTACGCGAGGAGGTCGTCGACGTCGGAGCCGTGCAGGTTGCCGCGGTGCGCGATGAGGTAGTTGTCCCAGCCCGTGCCGTCGGGGGAGTGCGCGGCGCTCGCGACGGTGACCGGCCCGGTGGCCGGTGGTGCGGGGTCCGTGTGCGGGGCGGTCTGTACGGGCTGTACGGGCTGGGCCGCGTCGGTGTTGCCGGGGATCAGGTTCAGGTCGCCGGTCCGGGTGGTGGCGAGCAGGTCGGGTATGCCGTCGCCGCTGATGTCACCCGGGGTGATCTTCGTGTCCGGGTTCCACGGCACGGCGTACGTGTAACTCACCGGCGCCTGCGAGAGGTTGCCGGCCTTGTCGGCCGCGGCGACGTACAGGGTGTGGACGCCCCACGCCGTCACGGGGACGGTCACCTTCGCCGTGGCCCGGCCCGCGCCGTCGGTGGCGCCGACCGGGGCCGAGGTGCCTGCCTGGGCCGTGGGCCGGCTGTCGAGGCGCCAGACGAAGTGGTCGACGCCGCTGCTCAGGCAGGGGCCGGGGGTGCAGGTGGCGGCCGGTGCCGAGTCGCTCGCGGCCACGTCGAAGGAGGTGGTGCGGCCCGGTCCCGCGTAGACGACCAGGTTGCCCGCCCCGCCGCCGACGGGCGGGAAGGAGGGGTTGGTGGTGATGCCGGGGGTCTCGGGCGGGCTGAAGTCCGTACGGAACCAGCAGTGTTCGGAGACCGGTGAGGTCAGCTGGGCGGAGGCGTTGTCCTTCGCGTAGGCGTCCCAGCCGTACTCGTGGCCGTCCTTGAGCGCGATCCCGACGGGGACGGCCGCGTCCGATCCGGAGGCCAGGTACGGGCTGGACGGGGTCGCGATGGTGGTGGGGTTGCCGTTGGTGAGAGTGGTCCGGTCCCAGAACTCATAGACCGCGCCGGCCAGTTCGCCGGAGACGTTGGTCCTGACGGTCGAGTGCAGCTGGAGGTTGCTGCCGGCGTCCGAGTAGGAGGTGGCGCCGACCCAGCCGAGTCCGGTGATGGTGCACGGGCCGGAGGCTCCGACGGCGGAGGGGGTGGTGTGCAGGTCGGCCGGCACCTCGGGCGCGATGTCGAAGGTGGTCACCAGCGTCATCACGGTCGACAGCCGCAGGTAGTTGTCGTTGCCGCTGGAGATCGACTCGTCGCCGAACAGGCCGACGGTCCAGGTGTCGGTGCCGTTCAGGGCGATCTTCTGGGCCTGGGCCGTCACCGTGAAGGTGGCGGTGCTGTTGCTGCAACTGCTGCTGGAGTTGGCACCGCTGGGCACCGACGTGCTCGCCGCGGCGTACCCGCCGTCGACGGAGGGCTGGTTGTTCCAGGAGGTGGTGGAGTAGATCATCCCCGTGGTGCGCAGGGTGATCGGCTGGTTCTTCGAGCAGTTCCAGCTCGCCGCGTAGGTGGTGGGGATCGTGATCAGGGCCTTGGACACCACCATCCGCGGCGAGAGCCCGCTGGTGTTGATCGCGTAGTACGAGCGCTCCAGGCCGGTGCCGCAGGCGCCGCCCCAGCGCTGGTAGCCCACGCCCTCGCCGCTGGACTGCGGCTTGTCGTACTGCGGGCTGCCCGAGCAGGAGCCGCTGGAGTACACCTCGTCGTAGTGGCCCGACTTGCTCGAGACGGGGTTGGTGTACGGGTCTATGTACACCGGGTAGACGACGTCGGGGCCGCTGAGGGCCGAGACGTCGGGGCGCAGGGTGAGCGAGTCCGAGGTGGTGCTCATCGGCACCTCGTCGACGAGCGCGGCCGAGCCGGGGCCCTCGACGGAGGATGCCGGAGGCGGCCCGGGGTGCTCCTGCGGGGCGGCCAGCCGGTCCGTGGACGTCGCCCCGGCGGCCTTCGAGAAGGACTTCGCCGCGGGCGCCGACGGGGAGTCCGCGGCCGGGGTGGAGGAGTCCCACATGACCGGGCGCGGCGAGATGTAGGCGAGGCTGCCGTCCGCGGCCGTGGCGGTCATGCCGCCCGAGTCGGTCGCGTTCAGCTTGAGGCCCTCGGCGCTCGTCGCGAGCCGCAGTTCGCGCAGGCGCGGGTCGGCGGCCGCGGCCGCGTCGTGGACGACCAGGATGTCGCTGAATCCGCCCTGTCCGGTCACGGACACCGACAGGTCCACGCCGGGCAGCACCGAGCGGTAGAGCGCGGTGTCGCCGGAGACCTCGGGGGCCGGGAGCGGGAAGGGCATGGTCAGCGCGAGCTTGTTGCCGTCCTCGTGGGCGAGCCGGACCACCGGACCCGCGCCTCCGCCCGAGAGGGCCACCCCGTGGGGGCTGGCGGCGGGGGACCAGCTGCCGTCGGCGTTCTTGCGGAGCGTCGGGTCGACCGGGGTCCAGGAGCCGCCCTTGCGGACGCGGACGGGCTTGAGGTGGGTGGTGGAGGTGAACGATCCGTCCGGGTTGGCCACGGTCTCGGAGGTCTGGCTGGTGAGCGAGTCCACCGGGACCGTCTTGTGCTGGGCGGTCGCCTTCTGCCGGGCCGCGAGCATGCTGCCCGCGGGCGCCGTCGGAGCGGTCACCCCCGCCGCGAGCGCGGGGGCCGCGGGCGAGCACATGGCGAGAACGGAAAGTCCCGCAAGGAGTTTTTGAGACAGTGTCAGCCGTCTCCGTCTGCTCGCATCGCGGGCTCTTCGGTCAATCATCAGTCAAATTCCTTGCCAAGAGACTGCCTGGTGGAACCCTTGGTTCCCCCATGTTTGGCCGCCTTTTCGGGGCGGCATGGGGGCCGAGAGTCCGGCAGATTGTCGGATTGGTGGGATGTTCGCCCTGCATAAAAGGTGCGCAATGCGTCGATGTGAGTGGCTGATTGAGTTCGAACTCACTGACGAGTCACCGTATTGATTAAGCCTCAGGGACATCAATAGCCTCCGGACGATCACGCGACTCGTGTGATCGCAATTCGGCGGCCGCGTCCATCCGGCCGCCCGTGTGGGGGGATGCACGTGGCAGGACGGCGTCGCTGGTTCGCGACCGTTCGATACCGGACATGGCACGGCAGACGCAGTGTGGGCATGGCGGTCATCGCCGCCCTCGCACTGCTCCTGCCGATGGCCTTCATCCAGGGGTTCGACCTGGGGATGCTCGGTGCGGGAAAGAGTGACTGGGAGGGCCGCGACGGTCAGGCCGGGCACTACCGCTTCGACGGCAAGGTGTGGAAGCCGCAGAAGGTTCCGGCCACCCCCGGGGTGGCCGGACACCAGCTGGCCGCCGGAACGCCGGCCGGCCACCCGGACGGCTTCCGGCCGCTGGGCAACTACCAGGCCGCCGCGCCGGTGTGGCCCAAGGCGGGCAAGGCGACCGTCCAGCTCGCGGCGGCCCCGGCCGCCTCGGGCTCGTCCGCCTCAGGCTCGTCCGCCTCGGGGTCCGCCCCTTCCGCGGCCGAGGCGGCGGCCAAGCCCGTCAAGGCCGGCTCGCTGCCCGTGTGGGTCGCCCCCGCGCACCCCGCCACGGTCGGCGCGCAGACCACCGCCACGGCCGCTCCGGCCGCCGTACACGTCGAGGTGGCCTCGCACGACCAGGCCCTCAAGGCCGGCGCCAACGGCATGCTGCTCTCCCTCGCACCGGTCACCGCCCCCGGCGCCCCGGCGCAGGTGGAGGTCGTCGTCGACTACGCCGCGCTGGCCAAGGCGTACGGCGGCGGCTACGGCTCCCGCCTGCAACTGGTGCGGATGCCGGCCTGCGCCCTGACGACCCCGCAGCGCGCCGCCTGCCGCACCCAGACCCCGATCCCCTTCGACAACCGTGCCACGGCCGACCAGCTGACCGCGACCGTCCCGCTGGAGACCGCCGCCCCGGCCGCCAAGAGCGCCGCCGGCGAGGCTGCCCCCGGGGCCCGCTCCGCCACGGCGACCTCGGCCTCCACCGAGACCTACGCCTCCACGGCCACCTTCGCCGCCGCCGCGGCCGCGGCGGCGGAGCCCACCACCCTCGCCGTGACCTCGGGCAGCGGCGGCTCCCAGGGCGACTACGCCGCGACCTCCCTGAACCCGTCGGGCAGCTGGCAGGCCAGCGGCGCCGGCTCCTTCACCTACTCGTACCCGATCAGCGTGCCGGCCGGGCTCGGCGGCAACGCCCCCTCGGTCGGACTGTCCTACGACTCCCAGGCCGTGGACGGCGAGACCTCCGCCCGCAACTCCCAGTCCACCTGGGTCGGCGACGGCTGGGGCTACGACCCCGGCTTCGTCGAGCGTACGTACCGCAGCTGCGGATCCCTCCGCGACGGCAACGGCGACAAGGTCATCAAGGGCTCGGGCGACAACTGCTGGTCCGGCGCCAACGCCCAGGTCTCCTTCGGCCCGCACTCCGGCGTGCTGGTCCCGGACACCAAGGACGCGGCCGTGCCCGGCCTGCTGCGCCAGTGGAAGCTGCGCGGCGACGACGGCACCATCGTCCAGGAGCTCTCCGGCGCGGCCAACGGCCTCCAGGACGGCACGTACTTCCGCGTCCTGACCACCGACGGCTCGGCCGCCTACTTCGGCTCCGGCCACGCCCCCGCGGGCGTGGGCACCGCAGCCGTTCCCCAGTCCGCCGCCCCCACCGACGACAGCACCGACTCCGCCTGGGGCGAGCCCGTCTTCCACCCCCAGTCCGGTGACCCCTGCCACGACGCGGCCAAGGGCAAGGCCTCCCGCTGCGCCAAGCCCGAGGGCTGGCGCTGGAACCTGGACTTCGTCGTCTCACCGAACGGCCTGGTCCAGCGGTACGACTACACCCCCGAGACGAACTACTACAGCCTCGGCGGCGGCCAGGCGGCCGACGGCAAGTTCGGCACGCTCACCTCGTACACCCGAGGCGGCGCGCTCGACTCGATCAGCTACGGATACACGCTCGCGGACGCCCTCGCCAAGCGCACCCCCTCCGCCCGGGTGGTCTTCACCGCCAAGCAGCGCTGCCAGACGACGAGCACCTTCACCGACTGCTCCGCCGGCAACCTCACCGACGCGAACGCCTCGCACTGGCCGGACACCCCGTGGGACCTGCACTGCGACTCCACGGACAGCACCACCATCCCGGACGGCTCCACCACGGTGCCCAAGGACGTCTGCGTCATCGCCGGCCCGACCTTCTGGTCCACGACGCGCCTGGACAGCATCGCCACCCAGGTCCACGTCAAGGACGCGAAGACGGACAAACTCGTCCCGGTCGACTCCTATCAGCTCACCCACGTCTTCTCCGACGCGGGCGGCACGGTCGACCCGGTCACCGGCACCTCCGTGGACCCCGAGCACTCGGGCTTCCTGCAGGCCGTGATGTGGCTCCAGACGGTGCAGCACACCGGCAAGGACACCTACGACAACGGCAACAGCGACATCACCCTGAACAAGGTGGCGTTCACGGGCACCGAGATCGACAACCGCGTCAATGACGTGATGCCCTCGGCCCCGCCGCTGTACCACCCGCGGATGTCCGGCATCCAGACGGAGACCGGCGAATCCATCGCCGTGGACTACAACCAGGCCCCGTGCGAGGGCAAGACCCTCACCTTCGCGGGGGCCGACTCCAACACCGAGTCCTGCTACCCGGTGTACTGGAACGTGCCGGGTGCCTCCAAGCCGACGGCCGACTGGTTCAACAAGATCACCGTACGTACGGTGACCACGTCCGACCTGACCATCGCCTCCACCTACAAGCCCGACGGCAAGGCGGCCCCGTCCGGCTCGGCCTCGCGCGTCTCCACCTACGCCTACGCGGGCGCCGCCTGGCACCGCGACGACTCGCCGTTCGGCGACGACCAGTACCGCACCTGGAGCCAGTTCCGCGGCTTCCGCACCGTGACCGTCCAGACGGGCCGGGCCCCCGAGCCCGTCACCCAGACGGTGTCCACCTACCTCCAGGGCATGGACGGGGACTACCTGGCCGACGGCAGCCGCCGCTCGGTCACCGTGGACGCCAAGGTCAACGGCGCCGTCGTGCAGAGCGTCACCGACTCCGACCAACTGGCGGGCACGGAACTCCAGAACGAGGTGTACACGGCGGCGGGCGGCACCGTTTCCGCCACCAGCATCAGCGCGCCCTTCACCTACACCAGCACCGCGACCAGCCCGCAGACCGCCTGGAGCGGATGGGAGCAGAGCGAGCACCCCGGTGAGACCAAGCCCGCCCTGTCCACGCTGCCGGCGCTGACCGCGTACCGGATGCAGAACTCGCAGAGCCACGGGTACGAGCGGCTCGCCGACGGCACGTGGCGGCACACCCGCACCGACACGGCGTACGACGCCCAGGGCCGGGTCTCGGCGGTGGACGCGCACGGTGACGTGACCGACCCCACCCAGGAGCGGTGCACCGCCACCGCGTATGCGAACGCCCCGCCCGGCAACCCGCGGATGATCTCCTACCCCGGCCAGGTCACCGAGGTCAGCGGCCCCTGCGCCGCCGTGACCTCCGCGAACCTGCTGTCGGACCGCAAGATCTACTACGCCGGCGACGGCACCCTCCTCGGTCTCGGTGCGTTCGGCCAGGTCTCGGACACGGCCGCCGCCACCGGTGTGCAGATCGCCACCGGCTTCACCGGCAGCACCGAGAACTGGCAGACCACCGCCGCCATGAAGTACGACGGCGTCGGCCGGATCACCGACGCGGTGGACTCGACCGGCCAGAACACCCACACCGACTTCGTCCCGGCGTGGAGCAGCTCCGGCAACAACATCAGCCCCACCACGGTCAAGACCACCAACAGCCACAACTGGGTGGTGTCGTCCACCCACTCCCCGCTGCGCGGCCTGGCCACGCAGAACACCGACACGAACGGCCGCAAGACCGAGATCACCTACGACGCCCTCGGCCGCCGCACCGCGGTGTGGATGCCGGGCCGGGACAAGGGCGCGGGCCAGAGCGCGGACCGCACCTTCTCGTACTCCCTGAACCCCGGAGCCGTCGCTGCCCCGGGCGACACCGTCACCCAGCCCGGTGGGCCCACCTCGGTCACCTCCAGGACCCTGCGCGAGGACGGCACCTACTCCGTCAGCATCGCCATCTACGACGGGATGCTCCAGCCGCGCCAGACGCAGATGAGCCCGCAGGGCGACAGTGACGTCGGCCGGATCATCGCGGACACCTTCTACGACTCGCACGGCTGGCCCGTCACCGCGTACGCCCCGTACTACGAGCCTGCGGCGTCGCCGTCCGGAACGCTCTTCGCGGCGAACGAGAACCAGATCCCGTCGGAGACCACCACGGCCTACGACGGCCAGGGCCGGACGCTGACCGCGACGCTCTGGCACCAGGCGGTCGAGCAGTGGCACACGTCCACGAGCTACCCCGGCGCCGACGAGACGGACAGCACGCCCCCCGCGGGCGGGCGGACCACCGCCTCGTTCTCCAACGCGCTCGGCCAGACCGTGCGCACGGTGGTGAAGAACACCGACGCCACGGTGACCCTGCACGGCGGGGACGTCATCCCCTCGGGGACCTCCCTGGCTTCCAACAGCGTGCGCCTCACCATGGAGGCGGACGGCAACCTGGTCCTGACCGCACTCGCCACCGGCAAGCAGATCTGGGCCAGCGGCACGGCCGGAAACCCGGGCGCCTACGCCAAGTTCGGCACCGACGGCAACCTCGTGGTGTACACGACGTCCAACGCCGTGAAGTGGACCACCGGCCTGGCAGCGTCCACCGGATCCACCTTCCGGGTGAGGGCGGACTCCACGGCGGTGGTGGTCGCGAGCAACTCCACCACGGTGCTGTGGAAGCAGGGCACCGCGGGCGCCGTCCCGGCTGCGAACGCGACGACCAGCTATACGTACGCATCGGCCGGCCAGATCGCCACGGTCAAGGACAGTGCGGGCAACACCTGGTCCACCTCCTATGACCTGCTGGGCCGGCCCGTCTCGCAGACCGATCCCAACACGGGCACCGGCACCTTCGACAAGTACGACACCTCGGGCAACCTGCTTCAGGCCACGGACACCCGGGGCCAGACCCTGTCGTTCACCTACGACTGGAACAACCGCCGCACGGCCACCTACAGCGGCCCGTGGACGGCGACGCCGGACCCGGCCAAGAAGCAGGCCGGTTGGGTGTACGACACGCTCGCCAAGGGCTACCTGACCTCTTCGACCCGCTACGTGGGCGGCGCCTCGGGCAAGGCCTACACCCAGGCGGTGACCGGCTACAACACGGCCTACCAGCCCCGCGGTGCGACCGTCACCATCCCGGCCTCGGAGGGCTTCGCGGCAGCGGGCCAGTCCGCCGCACCCGCGAGCGGCACCGTCACCTACCAGACGAGCGTGGACTACACGCCGACCGTGGGCCTGCTGTCCACCACGCACTACCAGGCCGACGGCAACCTGCCGGCCGAGGACGTGGACTACGGCTACACCCAGCAGGGAACCCTCGACACCTTCGGCGGGTACATCTCCGCGGCCAACACCCCCGCGTACCTGTCCGCGACCGTCCACGACGCACTCGGCAGGGTCCAGCAGACCAACTACGGTCCGAGCGGAAAGCAGCTGGCCACCTTCGCCCAGTACGACTCCACCACGGGCCGCGCCACGCAGACCAGCAGCATGGTGCAGACCTCGGCGACCGCGCTCGACGTCGTCAACTACCGCTACAACCAGATCGGCGAACTCACCGCGGTCGACGACCTCCAGAACAACACGGCCCACGACACGCAGTGCTTCACCTACGACTCCTTCCAGCGCCTGACCCAGGCATGGACGGACACCGCGGGGATCACCTCCCCGTCGGCCGCTCCGGTCGGCGCGATCGGCGGCTGCACCACCGGACGCGTCCAGACGACGAGCTCGGGCCAGATCAAGACCACCACGGTCGGCGGCCCCGCCCCGTACTGGCAGACGTACACCTTCGACCAGCTCGGTGACCGCACCGGCATGGTCAACCACGACGCGAGTGGCAACGCGCTCGCCGACACCACCCAGTCCATCGCCTACGCGGGCAAGGACGGCACGGTCGCCTCGGCCCTGCCCGACCAGGCCGGTACGACGACCAGCGGCAACCCCGCGGACGGCACGGCCACCTGGACGAACACCTACACGGACCCGGCCAACGGGAACAAGAACGCCGGCAACACCATGAGCCGGAAGGTCACCACGACCGGCCCGCTCACCACCGGGTTCACCCTGGCCGGCGGCGGCAAGCTCTGCATCGAAACGGCGGGCGGCGCCGCCACCGCGGGCACCAAGGTCCAGGTCGGCTCCTGCAACGGCACCAGTCCCGCGCAGAAGTGGACCATCGGCACGGACGGCACCGTCAAGGTGCTCGGCATGTGCCTGGACACCGTGTCCAACGCCACCACCGGCGGCACCCTGGTGGTGATCGACACCTGCAACACCGATCCGAGCCAGAAGTGGAAGGCGACGACCACCGGCACCCTGGTGAACGTCGCGAACAGCGCGGTCTGCCTGACCGACCCGGCCGCGAACGCGACCGCGGGGACGCAGCTGACCCTGGCCACCTGCGGCAGCGCGGGCCAGGTGTGGAAGACGGCGTCGACCGGCGCCCTCCCGGCCGGTCAGACCCAGTCGTTCACCTACGACGGCGAGGGCCGTACGGCCACGGTCACCACGGGTACCGGCACGACCAGCACCACCGCCAAGTACCTGTACGACGCCGACGGCAAGCTGCTCATCCAGACCAGTGCGGTCGGCGGCGCGGACAACACCCGCATCCTGTACCTCTTCGGCGGCGCCGAGCAGATCACCCTGAACGTGGCGGCGAAGACCTGGACGGGTCTGCGCCACTACACGGGACCCGACGGCACGAACATCACCCGTACCAGCGCGGGAGCGGTCAGCTACCAGATCGGCAACACCCAGGGCACCGCGACCGTTTCGGTGGACGCGGGCAGCCTGACCGCCACTCGCCGTTCCTACGACCCCTACGGCAACGCCCGTGGACCGAAACCCCCTTCCTGGGTCTCCCCTGACGAGAACCGCGGGTTCCTCGGTCAGCCGTTGGACGCCTCCACCGGGCTGAACCTGCTGGGCGCCCGCAACTACGAGGCGACGACCGGCCGTTTCCTCAGCCCCGACCCGGTCTTCCAGGCCGGCGACCCCAACCAGATGGGCGGCTACACCTACGCGGCGGACAACCCGGCCAGCGGCAGCGACGCCAGCGGCATGGACAACTGGTACCTGGACCCGAGCATGAACGTCTGTGCCATCGACTGCAAGGGACCACCGCCGACCACGACCACGACGACCACGACGACCGTCACGACGAAGACCTCCAGTGGTGGCCACGGCGGTGGCGGCTGCTCGGGCTTCTGGGGCTGCGTGGGCCACTACATCGAGAAGGCCGCCCCGGTCGTGGTGGTGGTGCTGGTCGTGGTGGTGATCGCGGTCGCGGTCGTGGCCTGTACCGCCGAGTCCGGTGGTCTGCTCGGTCCCGCCTGCGTCGAGGGCGCCGCAGTGGCCTTCGTGGCGACCTGTGGCGCGTTGCTGGGCGACTGTGGCCCGGGGCCGGGCGGTGAGGGGTTGTCCGAGACGGCCCGCGAGGACTCCTCCCGGGGCGCCAAACCGTCCGGGGAATCCGGCCCGACGGGCGCGAAGGGAGCGGGTCCGGCCAGCGGCGCCGCGAAGGAAGCGGTACGCGACGCGGAGGGTCCGGCGGCTCCCAAGCACGGAACGACCCAGGAGGCGGCGGAGACCGCGGCGGCGTCCTCGACCCGAGCGGACGAGGCCTCGACCGGCAACGCGGGTACGACGTGCAGTTTCTCACCCGACACCGAAGTCCTGCTGGACGACGGGCAGACCAAGCCGATCGCCGAGGTCACCACGGGCGACCAGGTGGAGGCGGCCGACCCCGGCAACGGCGGTGACGCGGGCGGACGCACGGTCGTGGCCACCTGGGCCCACGACGACAGCGACCTGGTCGACCTCAGCGTCGAGGTGGCCCCGGGCGAGGTGGAGACGCTCCACACCACCTCGGAGCATCCCTTCTGGGACGCGACCACCCTGACCTGGGTCCCGGCGGGGGCCCTGACCAGCGGTCACGCACTCACGACCCCGGACGGCCGGACCGTCCACGTGGTCGAGGCCCGCCCGGTCCGGGGCAAGGCCACCCGCTACAACCTGACGGTCGACGAACTCCACACGTACTACGTGCTGGTGGGCGGTGCTCCCGTCCTGGTGCACAACGTGTGCGGGAAGACGAAGCACTCCCCGCGCTGCGAGTGCGAGAAGTCGGGTCAGCCGGTGCGAGGCGTCTCCCCGGCAGAGGGCGACACCGTCGTCCTCGGTGTGGCGAGTGCGGGCAATCCGACCGCCGAGAGCATCGGGGGGATGACCTTCAACAGCACGGTCTACTCGAACTTCCACGACGACGGCGGCGGCCGGCCGCAATGGGTGAACGAGGTCGACGCGGCCGTGTCGAACCCGAGGGTCGGACTGGCCGTGGACCTGGGCGACCTGTACCCCGGACAGCCGGGCATCTCGGCCGCGGACGCATTCGCCCAAGCCGTGAAGAACGGTCGGGCCAACGGCTGGCAGAGGGGCCGTGGAACAGAATGGGAGATGACCCGAGTTCGGTATTATGTGCTGGATGAGGACAGCCCGCGCACCTGGGAGAGCATCACCTGGTACATGAACGGTGTGGAGGTGAGCAAGGACCAGATGCCGCACCCGGAGTGGTGATCAGGTCCCGATCCCGGTTTCGCTTTCCGTTCTGAACGAGGAGTCCTTGATGAGCCATCGGTTCGATGCCGGGCAGTATCCCGATGTCGCTGAACACGGTTCGCTGGCCGCGGCGCTCAATGCCCGGATGGCTGCCGCCGGCTCGCCCCACCGCTTCGTGAGCCCGCAGACCCCGACCGGGCTGGTCGAGGCGGTCGTCAGCGAGGGCGGCGAGGGCGGCGCGGGAGTGTTCGTGAACACGGGTGTGGACGGTTATGCCGTGCGATTCAGCCGGCAGAACTGGGTGTGGGCCGTCGGGGCCACGCCGGACAAACACCGGATCGTGGGCGCGGCGCTCTCGTGGCTCGGCGGAACAGGGCTGGCGCAATTGGCCTCGGACTGGGATTTCATCAAGGTGACCGAGCTTCAGTTGTCCTACGAGCGGGGCGATGCGGTGGAGACGCAGTGGGAAATCCTGCTGCGTGACGAGGAGTCGAATTACCGGGACCTCGTCGTGTCGGCCAGTCTGAATCCGGATGTCCGCCGGCATTTCCCCGTCCTGGGGCACAACTTCCTGCTCATGGAGAGCGAATTCAGCTCGGATTTCCTGGCTTCGGTACTGCGCGTAGGGCCGGGGAAGTACCGGCTGTACGTCCCGGAGGCGGACGAACCGTTGCTCCAGGGGGGCGGTGACGAGGTCGTCGCCCGCCTCGCGCGGCGGCTCGGAAGCCAAGGCTCGGCCACGGCCTGATCCCGCCCCGGCCGACGGCCGACACGAAACGGCCGCCC
>NZ_JBHWVJ010000101.1:0-25560 GCF_042736725.1 Streptomyces sp. NPDC060028
GGCGGGCGGGGGGCCGGCGCCCCCCCGCCGGGCCCCCCCCCGTCCCCGCCTGGAGACAACCGTGTACAGAGAAACAGAACCAGCCACAGCCCCCGACCCGGACGAGAGCCGGACCGTCCCCGCCGACGGACTGCTCGTACGCCCTTACGTCGCCCCCTCGGGCCGGCCACACCGGCCGCTGCCGCCGGCGGGGCCCACCTGGCCGCAGAGCGGTCCGGCGGTCGCGCCGGCGTCGGTACGCGAGCCCGCGCCGGGCCCTGCGTCCACGCCGGCTCCGCCCGCGGTCCCGACGGGGCGCGAGCGCGGCTCCCGGCTCCCGGTGGCGGCCCTCGCCGTGCTCGCCCTGCTCGCACTCGGCGCCGCCGGCACCCTGCTGTTCGTGCTGCGCACCCCGGAGCCGGAGCGGCAACGGACCTCCGCGCCGCCCGGGCTGTCCGTGCCGGTGCTTCCGGCGCGCAGTCCGGGGGTCGACGCCGAACCCCCGCCCGGCCCGTCCGTACGGTCCTCCGCGCCGCCGGCGCCGGATTCCGCATCGGCCGGAGCGTCCGCGAGCCCGGCCGCCGGCCGGGACGGGGGGCCGAAGCCGACGTCGAGCGCTTCGTCGCAGCGGCCGTCCGCGAGCGGCTCGGGGACGCTGCGCCCGGGGGACCGCGGACCGGAGGTGCGCGACCTCCAGCAGCGGCTCTACGGACAGGGGTTCACGTACGTCTCCCTGACCGGCGTGTACGACGAGCAGACCCGGCGCGGTGTCACCCAGCTCCAGCAGGACCGGGGCATCAAGGGCGACCCGCAGGGCGTCTACGGCCCGGCCACGCGGGCCGCCTTCGGGTCCGGAGGCTGAAACTCCGGTCAGCGGCCGCCGGACACGCGCAGGATGGCCCCGGTCGTGTACGAGGCGTCCGGGGACAGCAGCCACGCGATGGCCCCGGCGACCTCCTCGGGCTGCCCGGGCCGCCCGAGCGGGATACCGGCGGCCGTGCGGGCCGGCCGGTCGGGGTCGCCCATGGTGGCGTGCATGTCGGTGTCGATGATGCCGGGCGCCACGGCGTTGACGCGGATCCGGTCCGGCCCGAGCTCCTTGGAGAGCCCGATGGTCAGCGCGTCGGTGGCCGCTTTGGTCGCGGCGTAGTGGACGTAGTCGCCGGGGCTGCCGAGGGTGGCGGCCGCGGACGAGACGTTGACGATCGCCCCGCCGCCGGCCTCCGCCATGTCCCGGGCGGCCCGGCGGCAGCAGAGCAGGTACCCGAGCAGGTTCACCTCCACGACCCGCCGCAGATCCTCGGTCCGGGCATCGGCGAGCCGGCCCAGGGGCCCGGTCACCCCGGCGTTGTTGACCAGACCGGTGACCGCGCCCAGCTCGGCTCCGGCGATGTCGAAGAGCCGCTCGACGCCGCACTCGGTGGACGTGTCACCGCGTACGGTCACGCACCGCGCGCCGGCCGCCCGTACGCGCTCGGCGGTGGTCTTGGCGGCGGCATCGTCGTGGACGTAGCCGAGCACGATGTCATGCCCGTCCCCGGCGAGCCGCACGCAGGTGGCCGCGCCGATTCCCCTGCTTCCGCCGGTGATGACGGTGACCCGTCGCTGTGACATGTGATCCTCCTGCGTGACGCGTTCCCCCTGTCGTGCCCGCGCCCATGATCGCCTCCCGCCACCCCTGACACCAGGCCGCCCGCCCTGACACCAGCCCGCCCGGCCGGGCGGAGATTAGCAGGGAGATATCTGCTGGACCAGCGGAAATGGTGCGGCGGAAGGTGGCGGGGATGCCCACCACAGAGATGTCACCACAGAGATGTCAACCACACCGATGAAGGAGCCTTCCCATGTCGACTCTGCGGGTCACCGCCGAAGAGCTGACCGTCCATGAGCACCCGAACGCCGACGCACTGGAGCTGGCCCAGGTGGGCCTGTACCGCGCCGTCGTCGCCAAGGGGGCGTACCGGACCGGCGAGTTCGCGCTGTACATACCGGAACAGGCCGTGCTGCCCGCCGGACTGATCGAGGAGCTGGGGCTGACCGGGCGGCTGGCGGGCGGCGGCGCCGACCGGGTCAAGGCCGTCCGGCTGCGCGGCGAGCTGTCGCAGGGGCTCGTGTGCCGGCCGGCCGCGCTCGCGGAAGTGGACCTGGCGCAGGCCGCCAAGGAGGGCACGGACTTCGCCGGTCTGCTCGGCATCACCAAATGGTCCCCGCCCGTGCCCACGACGATGAGTGGCGACGTCGTGGCCGCGCCCGACCTGTTGCCGTGGGTGGACATCGAGAACCTGCAGCGCTACCCGGGCATCTTCGAGGCCGGCGAGCCCGTCGTGCTCACCGAAAAACTGCACGGCTCCGCCTGCCTGTTGACGTACGTCGTCGAGGGCGGACAGGTGCTGGTCTCCTCCAAGGGCTTCGGCTCCAGGAGCCTGGCGCTGGTGGAGGACGAGCGGAACCTGTACTGGCGGGCCGTGCGCGGCCATGGCGTCCCCGAGGTCGCGGCCCGGCTGGCCGCGCGCCTCGGTGCGACCCGGGTCGGCGTCTTCGCCGAGGTGTACGGCGGGGGAGTCCAGGACTTGGCGTACGGAGCCGACGTGCGCACGGCGGACGCGCCGCCCGGGTACGCCGTCTTCGACGTCTCCGCCGAGATCGACGGCCAGGTCCGGTGGCTGGACCCGGCGGCCGTGCTCCCGGACGGCGAACTGCCGCTCGTGCCACGGCTGTTCGAGGGCCCGTACGGGCTCGACACGGTGCTGGAATGGGCGAGCGGCCGCGAGACCGTGTCCGGGCGGGGCCTGCATCTGCGCGAGGGAGTCGTCATCCGCCCTGCGGCGGAACGCCACAGCCCGGTGGTCGGCGGCCGCGCCATCGCCAAGGCGGTCAGCCCCGCTTACCTGACCCGTAAGGGCGGCACGGAGTACGAGTGAGGTCAGCCTCGCGGGATGACCGTGAGCGACGCGTTGTCCCGCGCACTCGACACCCCGGGCGACCCTCCGGTGCGCCCGCTGCCGCCGGAGGTGGCCGAGCTGCTGCGCGCCCTGGCTGCGCCGCCCCGGCTGGCGGCGCATCTGCGGCTCGTGCACGACGTGGCCTGCGAACTCGCCGACTGGCTGTCCGGGTACTGCCCGGGACTGTCCTTCGACCGGGAGGCCGTGCTGTTCGGCGCGGCCACGCACGACGTGGGCAAGACGGTGCACCCCGCCGAGCTCACCGGGCCCGGTTCCGCGCACGAGCCGGCGGGGCGGGACCTCCTGCTCGACCACGGGTTCGGCGCGGAGCGGGCCCGCTTCGCGGCGACCCATGCCGCCTGGTCGGAGCCCGGTGTGAGCACCGAGGAACTGCTGGTCAGCGCCGCTGACAAGGTGTGGAAGGGCAAGCGGGTAGTGGAGCTGGAAGACCTGCTGATCGGCCGCATCGTCGAGGTGTCCGGCGAGGAACGGTGGGAGGTGTACCTGCGGCTCGACGAGGTGCTCGGGGGGCTCGGGGAGGGCGCGGAGGGCCGGCTGGCCTTCCAGGCCGCGTATCCCGTCTGACGCGGCGAACCACCTCTGGAGAGCAGCCCGTTGACAGCCGCCGAGGTGCGCCGGGATCATGCGGGAGCCAGGAGGGGGGCCACGCCCTCGCCGACGTACTCCTGGGCCGCGCCGAGCCGGGCGGACGGCTCCCCACCTCCTGGCCCGCGGCCCTCGCCGACGCCCGGTCCGCGCCACGCACCCGGTGAACGGCGAACTGCCCTACGAGGAAGGCCTGCACATCGGGCACCGGGCCTGGCAGCGCGCGGGGACGGCCCCCGCGTGGTCCTGTGCAAGACCGGCACCCGGCGCGAGCGCGAGGTCGTCCAACTCCACTTGTGCCGGGCCGAGTCGGCGGTGGAGCGCCCGGTGCGCTGGCTCGCCGGGTGGGCCGCCGTGCAGGCGGATCCGGGGGGAGGGGGTGACGGCGTACGTACGGATACCCGCGCGCGCCCTCCAGCACTGGGCGCCCGGAACCGGCACCGGAACCGGCACCGGAACCGGAACCGGAACCGGGCCAGGGCCGGCGGAGGCCGGGCGCTGGGTGACGGAACCGGGCCGGTTCACCGTTCTGGCGGGCCGAAGCGCCGCCGACCTCCCGCTCCGGTCGGCGCTCGACGTCTGACAGCGGGCGGCTACAGTGCCGCCATGAACACAGGCCTCGGTACGGGAACGGGCGCGGGCGCCGGGGCGGCGCCGACCCTGGAGGACGTCGCCCGGGCCGCCGGGGTGTCCAGGGCGACGGTGTCCCGCGTGGTCAACGGAGTCCGGAACGTGGACCCGGCCATCCAGCAGGTGGTCCAGCAGGCGGTCGCCGCCACCGGGTACGTCCCGAACCGTGCGGCCCGCTCGCTGGTGACCCGCCGTTCGGGAGCGGTGGCCCTGGTCGTCTCGGGCGCCGGAGCCGACGGTGCGGGCCGGCGCGACGAGTTCGCGGCGCGGGTGTTCCAGGACCCCTTCTTCGGACGGGTGGTGAGCGGAGTCGTACGGGCGCTGCGGCCGCGCGGGGTACACCCGGTGCTGATGTTCGCCGACGCGGACGAGGACCGCGCGCAAGTGCTCGCGTACCTGGCCCAGGGCGGCGCCGACGGGGCCCTCCTCGTCGGTACGCACGCCCGGGACCCGCTGCCGGGCATGCTGGCCGCGGCGGGGCTGCCCGCCGTGCTGTTCGCACGCCCGGCGGACGGGGTGCGCCTCGACCACGTCGACGTGCGCCACCGGGAGGGCGGGGCGCTGGCGGCGCGGCACCTGCTGGCCCGCGGCTGCCGGCGGCTCGCCGCGATCGGGGGTCCGGCCGAGGTGCCGGCGAGCCGGGAGCGGATGGCCGGCTTCGACGCGGCGGCGGGGAGCCGGGTGGCCGTGGCCGAGGGGGACTTCACGCTGGACGGGGGCGAGCGGGCCATGCGGGCTCTGCTGGCCGAACAGCCGGACCTGGACGGGGTGTTCGCGGCGAACGACCTGATGGCGCAGGGGGCCTGCCTGGTGCTGCGCGAACACGGCCGCCGGATCCCCGAGGACGTGGCGGTCGTCGGCTTCGACGATTCGAGCGCGGCGACGGCCTGCCGCCCGCGGCTGACGACCGTACGCCAGCCGGTCGAGGACATGGCGGCGGAAATGGTCCGCCTCCTCCTGGACCGCGTCTCGGACCCGGCACCGAATTCCCTCCCAGCGCAGGCCTCCGACCCGAACTCCACGCCGGCAGCGGCCCCCCGGGCCGAGCCCGCCGCGCTGCTGTTCACCCCGGAGCTCGTCATCCGCGACTCCGCCTGAACCACCGCCTGAATCACCGCCCGAACCGCCGCCGCGGCTCACCCCCGACGGGCCGCCGCCTCGCCCCTGGTGTCCAAAGCCGTGCGCCAGCCCGGGAGCTGCGCCTGCGGCTCCGGGCCGGCGCGGCGGCGGCCGCCCGTGGCGAAGAAGGCCGACAGCGGCAGGGTGGCCGCGCCGACGGTGACCGCGTCCGGGCCCAGGGAGCCCATGTCGATGGTGACCCGGGCGGCGGGGTGGCGCAGCGAGTACCGGGTCGCGTGGTCCCGTACCGCCGGGAGGATGTGCGGGCCGAGCATCAAGCCCGCCCAGCCGCCGATCAGGATCCGCTCGGGCTGGAACAGGTTGATCACGTCCGACAGGCCCGCCCCCAGGTACTCCGCCGTCTCGTCCAGGACCTCCAGGGCCACCCGGTCGCCGGCGCCCGCCGCCGCCAGCAGGGCCGAGAGCGCCTCCTCCTCGTCCACCGCGTCGCCCGCGCCGCCGCCCTGTTCCGCCCACCGCGCCAGCAGGGACTCCGCGCCCGTGTACGCCTCCAGGCAACCCAGAGCTCCGCACCGGCAGCGCCGCCCCCGTACCGACACGGTCAGGTGGCCCCACTCCAGGGGCGTCCCCTCGGTGTTGCCGCCGTCGGGGGAGCCGTCCGTGATCAGGCTCGCGCCGACACCCGAGCCGAAGAGGACCACGATCGCGTCGCGGGCGCCCCGGCCCGCCCCGAACCACATCTCCGCCTGGCCGAGCGTGCGCGCCCCGTTGTCGATGATGTACGGGACTTCGGGCGGCACGGCCCCGGTGGCACGCAGCAGCGCCTCCAGCGGGACCGCGTCCCACCCGATGGTCTGGCCGTGCACGACGGTGCCGCCCGGCGCGTCGCGCTCCACGATGCCGGGTACGCCCACCCCGACCCCCAGCAGCCGTTCCGTGCCGACTCCGGCCTGCGCGAGCACGGTGGCGATGCCGGTGCGGACGTGGTCCACGATGGGCCCGACGTCGTAGCAGCCGCGCGGTTGCAACGGCATCTCGGTGCGGGCCAGTTCGGTGAGGGTGAGGTCGAACAGCTCGACGCGGACCCGGGTTTCACCCACGTCGATCCCGATCAGGTGGGCGCTGTCGGGCGCCACGCGCAGCAGGGTGCGCGGCCGGCCGCCGTCGGAGTCGACGATGCCGGCCTCCTCCAGGAGCCCGTCGGCGACGAGCTCGCCGACCACGTTGCTGACGGACCCGGAGCTCAGTCCGGTGGCGGGCCCCAGTTCCTGACGGCTCATCGCCCCGCCGAAATACAACCGTTGCAGCACGGCGCTGCGATTGCCGCGCCGCAGGTCCCGCACCGTACGTCCGCTACGCCCCGTGGTCATGTGACTCCTTCCGTGCTGACATCGATCGCAACATACCCTTGCGGGACCCCTTGACGCGACCCTTTCACGAGGCTTAACTCACGTCCTAAATTAAGGCCTGGATGTAACGGGGGATCGAGCCCGAGCGCTCGGACCGCATCACCGGCCTTTCTCCCGACCCTGTCGAAAGGGACCGAGCCGCCATGCGCAGAACCCGAGCCGCAGCCGCCACCGCCACCGCCGTCTCCCTGCTCGCCGCAGCCGCCACCGCCTGCGGTGGTGGTTCCGCGGACAGCGCGGGAGGCTCCAACACCGCGCCGCGGGAGCTCACTTACTGGGCCTCCAACCAGGGGCCCGACATCGCGGCGGACCAGGCGACCCTCGGCCCGGAGCTGAAGAAGTTCGAGCAGCAGACCGGCATCAAGGTCAAGCTGGAGGTGGTTCCGTGGTCCGACCTGCTCAACAGGATCCTCGCGGCCACCGCCTCCGGCCAGGGGCCGGACGTCCTCAACATCGGCAACACCTGGTCCTCCTCCCTCCAGGCCACCGGCGCCCTGCTGCCCTGGAACGCCGAGAACTTCGAGGCGATCGGCGGCAGGGACCGGTTCGTCGACTCCGCCATCGGCTCGGCCGGCGTCCCCGGCAAGGACCCGGCCGCCGTCCCGCTCTACTCGATGTCGTACGCGCTCTACTACAACAAGAAGATGTTCCAGGAGGCGGGCATCGAAAAGCCCCCGGCCACCTGGGACGAGATGACCGTCATCGGACAGAAGCTGTCCAAGGACGGCAAGTGGGCGCTGGGCGCGGAGGGTTCGAACCTCTCCAACAACATCCACCAGGCGTTCGTCCTCGCCAAGCAGCACGGCGCGGACTTCTTCGACGCGGCCGGCAAGCCCGCCTTCGACACCCCGGCCAACGTCGAGGCCGTCAAGCAGTACGTCGATCTGATGGCCAAGGACAAGATCGTCGCGCCCGGCAACGCCGAGTACGACAAGAACCAGTCCCTCCAGGACTTCGCCAACGGCAAGACCGCCATGGTCCTCTGGCAGAGCGCCGCCAGCAGCTTCAAGTCCCACGGCATGAAGGAGGGCGACTGGGGCGTGGCCCCCGTCCCGGTTCCCGCCGGCGGCACGCCCGGCAGCGGCAGGAACACCAACTCCATGGTCGCCGGGATCAACATGGCCGTCTTCAAGAACACCGACAACATCGACGGCGCGCTGAAGTTCGTGAAGTTCATGACCGGTGACGAGGAGCAGAAGATCCTCAACAAGACCTACGGCTCCGTCCCGCCCGTCAAGGCCGCCCAGGGCGATGCCGCGTTCGCCGCCGACGACCTCACGGTCCTGCGCACCACCCTCTCCACCAGCGCCGCACCGCTCCCGCAGGTCCCCGAGGAATCGCAGTTCGAGACCGCCGTCGGCACCGCCGTCAAGGAACTCTTCGCCGACGCCGCGGCCGGCCGCCCGGTGACCACCGAATCGGTCAAGTCGAAGCTCACCAAGGCCCAGCAACAGATGGCGAAGTGAGCGGATCCCCATGACTTCCGCCACGGCCGGGCGGCTTCGGCGTACCACTGCCCGCGTGCGCCGCACCGGACGAGTGCGCCGTGCCGCCCTGCCCTACCTCCTGCTCCTGCCCGCCCTGCTCCTCGAACTGCTCATCCACCTCGTTCCGATGGCGATGGGCATCCTGATGAGCTTCCGGGAACTCACCCAGTTCTTCATCCGGGACTGGTCCAGAGCCCCCTGGACGGGCTTCGACAACTACGAACTCGCCGTCGACGTCAACAAGCCCGTCGGCGAGTCCCTGCTCGGCTCCTTCCTCACCACCTGCACGTTCACCCTGCTCTCCGTCTTCCTGTGCTGGTTCGTCGGCACCGCCGCCGCCGTGTTCATGCAGGAGGCCTTCCGCGGCCGTGGCATCCTGCGGGCGCTGTTCCTGGTCCCGTACGCCCTGCCCGTCTACGCGGCCGTCATCACCTGGGCCTTCATGTTCCAGCGGGACAACGGGCTGGTGAACCACGTCATCCACGACCAGCTGGGCATCGGCGGCGCCGAGCACACGTTCTGGCTGCTGGGCGACAACAGCTTCTGGGCCCTGCTGACCGTGTCCGTCTGGAAGGGGTGGCCGTTCGCCTTCCTCATCGTGATGGCCGCCCTGCAGAACATCCCCAAGGACCTGTACGAGGCCGCCGCGCTGGACGGGGCCGGTATCTGGCAGCAGATACGCCGGATCACCCTGCCCTCGGTCGGCGCGGTCAACCAGGTGCTGATCCTGGTGCTGTTCCTGTGGACCTTCAACGACTTCAACACGCCCTTCGTGCTGTTCGGCAAGTCCGCACCCGAAGCCGCCGACCTCATCTCCATCCACATCTACCAGTCCAGCTTCGTGACCTGGAACTTCGGCACCGGATCCGCGATGTCCGTCCTGCTGCTGCTCTTCCTGCTGCTCGTCACGGCCGGCTACCTGCTCTTCACCACGAGGGGACGGAGGGACGCCGATGCCTAGGACCATGGTCAAGGTCAAGGCCGCGCGGAAGGCCAGGGCCCGCAGCCCGCTCGATCCGCCCGCGTCCTTCAAGGCGATCCGCGCGGTGTTCCTCACCCTGCTCTCCGCCTTCGTGCTGCTGCCCGTCTACGTGATGGTCACCAGCTCGCTCAAGCCCCTCAAGGACGTCGCGGGCCGGTTCCGCTGGATCCCCAGCGGACTCACCGTCCGCCCCTACATCGACATCTGGCACACCGTCCCGCTCGCCAAGTACTTCGTGAACTCCCTGATCGTGGCGGGCGCGGCCACCGCCTGCTCCGTGGTGATCGCCGTCTTCGCGGCGTACGCGGTCAGCCGCTACCGCTTCCGCGGCAGGCGCCTGTTCACCGTCACCGTCCTGTCCACCCAGATGTTCCCCGGGATCCTCTTCCTGCTCCCGCTGTTCCTGATCTTCGTGAACATCGGCAACAGCACCGGAGTGGCGCTCTACGGCTCCCGCGGCGGACTGATCCTCACCTACCTCACCTTCTCCCTCCCCTTCTCCATCTGGATGCTCATCGGCTACTTCGACTCGGTGCCCCGCGACCTCGACGAGGCCGCCACCGTCGACGGCTGCGGACCCCTCGGCGCGCTCTTGCGCGTCGTCGTGCCGGCCGCGGTCCCCGGCATCGTCGCCGTCGCCGTGTACGCCTTCATGACCGCCTGGGGCGAGGTCCTCTTCGCCTCCGTCATGACGAACGACGCCACCCGCACCCTCGCCGTCGGCCTACAGGGCTACTCCACCCAGAACGACGTCTACTGGAACCAGATCATGGCCGCCTCGCTCGTCGTCAGCATCCCCGTCGTCGCCGGATTCCTGCTGCTCCAGCGGTACTTGGTGGCCGGACTCACGGCAGGAGCCGTCAAATGACCCTTTCCGAAAGCCTCACCGTGACCGAACGCCCCGCCGTCGAGAACGTCATCGACCTCGCCGCCCTGCCCCGCGACTTCGCCTGGGGCACCGCGACCTCCGCCTACCAGATCGAGGGCGCGGTGGCCGAGGACGGCCGCGGCCCCTCCATCTGGGACACCTTCTCCCACACCGCCGGCGCCATCGACGGCGACCACAACGGGGACACCGCCTGCGACCACTACCACCGCTGGCGCGAGGACATCGCCCTCATGCGCCGACTCGGCACCAACGCCTACCGGCTCTCCGTGGCCTGGCCCCGCATCCTGCCCGGCGGAGACGGCCCGGCCAACGCCAAGGGCCTCGACTTCTACGACCGGTTGGTCGACGGCCTGCTCGCCGCGGGCATCGCCCCCTCCGTCACCCTCTACCACTGGGACCTGCCCCAGGCCCTCCAGGACCGCGGCGGCTGGCCGGAGCGCTCCACCGCCGAGCACTTCGCCACGTACGCGGGCCTGGTCGCCGAACGGCTCGGCGACCGCGTCACCCAGTGGGCCACGCTGAACGAACCGCTCTGCTCGGCTTGGATCGGGCACCTCGAGGGCAGGATGGCCCCCGGCTGGAGCGACCTGACCGCCGCCGTCCGCGCCTCCTACCACCTCCTCCTCGGGCACGGCCTCGCCACCCGGGCCATCCGCGCCGCGGCACCCGGCGCGCAGATCGGCATCGTCAACAACCTCTCCACCGTCGAACCCGCCACCGACAGCGAAGCCGACCGGGCCGCCGCCCGCCGCATGGACGGCCACGTCAACCGCTGGTGGCTCGACCCCGTGCACGGCCGCGGCTTCCCCGCCGACATGCGCGAGGTCTACGGCGTGGACCTGCCGGAGCGCCCCGGCGACCTCGAGACCATCGCCGCCCCGCTCGACTGGACCGGCCTGAACTACTACTTCCCCCAGGTGGTCACCGCCGACCCCGGCGGTCCGGCCCCGTACGCCCGCATGATCGAACGCGCCGGGGTCCCGCGCACCGGCATGGACTGGGAGGTCGACGCCGACGGGCTGGAAACCCTGATCATGCGGCTGACCGAGGAGTACGGGGCCCGGCGCATCCACATCACCGAGAACGGCTCCTCGTACCCGGACACCGTCGCCCCCGACGGCAGCGTGCACGACCCCCGGCGCACCGCCTACCTGACCGCCCACCTGGCCGCCTGTGCCCGCGCGGCCCGCCGCGGCGCACCGCTGGCCGGGTACTACGCCTGGTCCCTGCTGGACAACTTCGAGTGGGCCTACGGCTACGACAAGCGCTTCGGCCTGATCCACGTCGACTACGCCACGCAACGCCGCACGATCAAGTCCAGCGGCCACCACTACGCGGACGTGATCGCCGCCCACCGCGCCCTGTAGCCCCGCACGCCGCGCCGTGCCCGCCCCGCTTCCCGGGGCGGGCACGGCCTTTCGTGGTGGGATGGGCCGGTGGTTCCAGCAGCTCACGGAGAGGCGAGGCTCATGTCCGACGACACCGAAGGCACCATGCGGGCGATGGCGTACGAGACGTACGGCGGGGGCGAGGTGCTGTCCGAGACGCGGCTCCCGGTGCCCAAGGTCGGGCCCGGCGAGGTCCTCGTGCGGGTCCGGTGCGCCTCGGTCAACCCCGTCGACTGGAAGATCATGGCGGGCGGGCTCGACGGCCTGATGGACGTCGTGTACCCCGTCGTGCCCGGCTGGGACGTGGCCGGAACCGTCGAGTACGCCGGCATCGACACGCCCGAGTTCACCGCCGGCGACGAGGTCATCGCGTACGCCCGCAAGGACTACGTACACGGCGGGACCTTCGCCGAGTTCGTCACCGTGCCCGTACGCGCCCTCGCGCCCAAGCCGGTCTCCCTCAGCTGGCAGGAGGCGGCGGGGCTGCCGCTGGCCGGCCTCACCGCGTACCAGCTCCTCACCCGCCTCGACACCGGCAAGGACGACACCGTCCTCATCCACGGCGCGGCCGGCGGAGTCGGCACCTTCGGCGTGCAGATCGCCCGCGCGCTGGGCGCCCGCGTCATCGGCACCGCCTCCCCGCGCAACCACGACCGGCTGCGCGAACTGGGCTGCGAGCCCGTCGAGTACGGGGAAGGCCTCGCCGACCGGGTCCGCGCGCTGGCCCCCGACGGGGTCACCGTCGTCGCGGACTTCGTCGGCGACGTCCTCGACACCACCCTGGCCGTGCTGGCCGAGGGCGGCCGGCACGCCTCGATCGCCGACCACAACGTGCTCGGCGCGGGCGGCCAGTGGATGTGGGTCCGGCCCGTCGGCAGCGACCTCGCCGAGCTGGGCGGGCTCGTCGACAGCGGCAAGCTCACGGTCACCGTCGCCAAGACCTTCCCGCTCGCCGAGCTCGCGGCCGCCTTCGAGCTCAGCCGGGCCGGGCACACCGCGGGGAAGATCGTCCTGGAGGTGTGAGTGCCGAGGTGTGAGTCCCGAGGTGCGAACGGGACCGCGCGCCGCCCAGCGGGGTACGGGTCGGCGCGCGGGATCCGTGCGGGCGTCGGGCCGGGTCAGGGTCAGGCGTAGACGTCCAGCCGGACGTAGCGGCCCGACGCGGCGATGTCGAAGTCGTCGATGCCGCCGTCACCCGACGAAGTCGCGTACGCCCTCCGCCAGTTCTCCAGGTCGACCTGGAGCCACTGCGGATCGGCCTAACTGCTCGCCCACCGCGTGCCGTCCAGACCGTTCGTCGCCAGCTGCGGGGTGCACGGGCAGCCGCCCCAGCCGTCGTCCTGGAAGGTCGACGCCGTGGTGGGCCGGCCTTTGGTCACGTCCGTGCCCGCCACCGGCGGCGGCACCACCTTCACCGAGCGCTGCTCCACACCCACGTTGCCGCGCCCGTCCTTGACCTTGACGTACAGCTTCCACACGCCGGTCTTCGCCGGAGCCGTGGCCTTCAGGGTGCCGCCACCGGCCCCACCGTCGACGTACCGGCCGCCCCACAGCACCTCGTACGACAGCTGGTCGGCCTCGGGGTCGGTCGCCGGAGCCTGGATCACCACCTCCTTGCCCGCCGCGACGGCGGCCGGGTTCGGGACGGAGGGCACGGAGACGGTCGGCGGCAGGTTGTCCCCGGCCGTGTTCCCGCCGTAGGCCCGTTTGACCGCGTAGTACGCCTTGCAGGCCCGGCCGGCGTCGGCCGGGGACGGACCCCAGGTGACGCCCTTGACGAGGTACGGCGAACCGTCCACGGTCAGCTGCCAGTTGCCCTGCGAGCCGGTCACCTTGACCACGCTGCCGACGGCCTGCGCCGGGCCCGCGGGGAGTACGGTGACGGCGCCCGCGAGCAGGGCGGCCGTGATGAGGGTGCGCATGCGGGAGTGCATGCAGGGACCTCCTTGAGGAGTGGGAGGCGTTGGGGGGCGAAGGCCGTTACGGCAGGCGGTAGTCGGGGCCGAGCACCGCGCCTGCCTCGGGGTGGGTCTCGTCGTAACCGCGGGCGTTGCACTGGAGGCCGCCGCGCACGCAGTGGTCGACGAGCGTCTTCAGTGTCCGGTCGTCCCAGGCGTTGAAGAAGTCGTAGTGGAAGGAGTGCCCGCTCCCGCTCGACAGCCCGACCTGCGACATGTCCCCGCTGACCGGGAAGGCCATCTTGAACTCCACCATCGGGAGCGCCACCGGGTGGTCGGCCGGACACACGTTGTCGTTGGTCCCGGGCTTCACGACCGGATAGGCCATGTGGGCCTTGTGGTCCGGCGTGTCCAGGTACGTGCCGTCCCAGCAACTGGGGGACTGCATACGGATGTTGAGCTGCGTCCCGGCCGGGCAGTTGGCAGGGAACTCGACGTTCTTGAAGCTGTCGCCGCACTCCCAGCCCTCGACCCAGCCGCGGTGGCCGCGGAACTCGGCCGCCGTCTGGGTCGGGCTGCCGACGACGAAACGCAGTCCCTTGGGGAAGGGGCGCACGCTCGTGTAGTCGGTGACGCCCGTCTTGTAGTAGATCACCTGCGGGCCGGCCGGCAGCACGGGCTGGTTGCCGTTGTACAGGGTCGGCATCCAGTACCCGGACAGGTCGCCCGGCGCGTTGCAGGCCGTCCCGCCAGCGCTGAGCGAGGCGGTGGTGCTGTAGGCGTCGGTCGTGGTGTTGCCCAAGAAGGTGTGGTCGTGCGAGGCGCCCGGCCGCCCCGGGTAGACGATCGGGTCGTCCCCGGCGGTGCGGCTCACCGCGCAGTTGGCCTGGAACTCGTGGAAGTAGCGGTCCGGCGGGTTGGCCCAGGACGGCGTGACCCCGGTGACCTGGGGCACGGCGGGGATGTAGCCGTCGCCGTCGGGGTCGTCGCCGGTCACCACCGGGGCGACGGCGGCGTGGTTCATGTGGACGGCGGCGCCGGATTCGGGAGCCGCTTGCGCCGTGAGCGCGGCCGCTGCGATGCCGGCGGCGGCGGTCACGGCGAAGGCCGCCGAGACCAGTAAGGCGGACAGGGCCCGCGGTCGGAGTTTCATCCTTCAGCTCCCTCGGTTGCCGTCTCCCGGTTGGGAGAGCGCTCTATCAGGTGGTCCGGAAAACGCGGGGCGGCCGGTGGCCGCCCCGCGAGCCCGGGGTCAGGGGTGGATCAGGGGAACGAGACGACGTTGGAGGGGGTGGTCGACGTACCCGAGGTCGCGGCCCCCGTGTTGTTGACGACGTGCTCGTACTGGCCGTTGCCGCCGAGCGAGACGACGAGGAGGTCATGGAACTTCACGCCCGGCTTCACCGGGACCTCGAAGCCGTGGTCCTGACGGATCGTCGGGTCGACGTTGTAGTAGCAGTAGCTGCCCAGCCCCCAGCCCTCGTGGGTGGTGACCGAGTCGGCGACCTTGTAGGCCGCGAACCCCTTGACCGAACCGTTCTGGACGGCCGCCTGGTTGGGGGCGTCGTACGCCTTCTCGTTCTGGAAGAAGACCGTGCGGCCGCGGTCGCCGTTCCACTCGACGTCGTACTTGTTGAAGTGCTCCACGAAGAGCCCGGTGGCCAGTACGTCGTCGCCGTTGACCCGCAGGCCGTAGTCGGAGCGGTTGGTCTCCCAGCCCACCCCGTCGCCGTGGTCGGCGCGCCAGATCCAGGTGTGGTCGATGACCGTGTCGTGGTTGTTGACCACCATGCCCACCGTGGCCTTGCCGGCGCCGGCGCCGCCGACCCGGACGAACACGTCCTGGACGGTCGTCGGGTTCGCGCCGTGGTCCGTGGTGGTGCCGGCCGGGCCGACCTCCAGCAGGCTCGGCGAGTTGACGGTGCCCGCGTCGATCAGGAAGCCGGCGAGCTTCACACCGTCCACGTCGGCGACCTTCATCGCGGTCACACCGTTGTCCGGCACGATCGTGGCGAGGCCGAGGCCCAGTACCACCGTGTCGGGTCGGCTCACCTGGATGGTCCGGTCGACGTGGTAGACGCCGGGGGTGAACAGCAGGTGCAGGCCCTGCGCCAGCGCCTGGTTGATCGTCGCGGCGCTCGCGCCCGGCTTGACCACGTAGAACCGGCTGAGCGGGATCGAGGTGCCCTGCGGCGCGCCGTTGCCCCAGGAGGTGCCCCGGGCGTTCGTGCGCTTCGCCGGCACGAACACCTTGTAGTCGCTGCCGTCCAGGTACAGGAAAGGCTTCTCGCGCGAGACGGGGGTGGTGTCGAGCGTGGTGTACGGCGGGTTCGGGAAGCCCTGTGCGGGAGCGCCCTGGACCCCGGAGAAGACCTGGTTCCAGACGCCGTTGCCCCAGCTGCCGATGGAGCTGTCGCGGGTGTACCACTGCTGCTGCGAGTAGTTGCCGATCTGGCCGTCGATCCTGGAGTCGGCGATGTAGCCGCCGGATGCCCAGCCGTAGCCGGTGGGAGCCAGGTTGAGGCCGCCCTTGACGTGCATGCGCCGGAACGGCGCCGCCTGCGAGACGGCCCAGCGGTCGGTCCCGTTGACCGGGTTGAGCGCGAGGTTCTCCGCCGAACGCCAGAAGTTCTGGGTGGCGTTGCCGTTGAACCAGCCCGCGTCGACGGTCACGTCACCGTTGATGGTCGTGTCGTCGGGGCTGAGGCCGAGTCCGGAGACGGAGGTGTAGAAGCCGATCTGGGCGTTGAGCCCGTTGTACGTGCCCGGCTTGAACAGGAACTGATAGCGGCCGGAGCCGAACTGGGCGGACTCCTGCTGCCGGAACACCTCGTCCAGCCTGGCCTGGATGTTCGGCGTCGAGGGGTCGAAGACGATCACGTTCGGGCCGAGGTCGCCGCCGCCGGGGAGGGTCGGGCCGGTGTCGGTGGTCCCGTAGACCTGGAACTCCCAGAGGGAGTAGCCGTAGCCGGTGGTGCGCTGGGTCCCGTACATCCGCACGTAGCGGGCGGTGCCGGTGAGGTCGTGCGTGGCGACGCCCCCGGCGCCGGCGGTGGTGGAGTACGCGGTGGACCAGGTGCTGCCGTCGGTGGACAGCTCGATCCGGTACGCCTTCGCGGCCGCGGTCTCCCAGCGCAGGACGACCTGGCTCAGCTGGGCGGGGGCGCCGAGGTCGACCTGTATCCACTGCGGATCGGCGAACTGGCTCGACCAGCGGGTGCCGTTGTCCCCGTCGACGGCGGCGGCCGCGGGGGTGCCCGCGCCTTCGAGGCTGGAGGCGGTGACGGGTCTGCCTTGCGACAGGAGCGTGGGCGCGGTGGCGGCGGTGGCGGCGGTGTTCGGGAGCAGTACGAGCAGGGCCGCGACCAGCGCGGCGGCGAGAGCCGCGACGGTGAGCCGCGGCGGGCGATCGGAGAGGAGGGGCATGGGGGTCACTCCTGACGTCTTGGATCCGGGGGGATCGAAGCGTGAGTGAACTGCCCTGCACGGGGGCCGTCAAGGGTTTGAGCGTTCATGAAATGAAGACCAAACGACAGGTCAAATGCCTTGCAGGCCTGTGAACTCGGAGTTTCTTCAATCCTTGTGAAAAGTATTGACGAAAAAAGGTGGCAGGACTCTACTGAGGCTCTGACCGCTCCGTCCCGCCCTGCCCGCTGCGCGGGACGGAGCCCTCGGGCATCGGTTCGGGAAGTGATCGAATCCCGGGCTTGGTTGGCGGCCTTGCGTTCGTTGGTCGTCGGCCCGGTCGTCTGCGAGCGGGAGTCGCGTGCCGGACCGCGGGTGGGTTCAGCGGGTGGGTTCAGTGGAGGGTGGGGATCGAGCCGCAGTCCGACCAGGTGACCTCGACCCCCGGGAGGGTGGCCGACCAGGGGGCCGTCAGGGCGGTCAGGCGGGTCGCGTCCGGTGGGCTTGCGCCGAGACCGATGGCATAGCGGGCCAGGGTGTCGGCCGACTCGAACGGGCGGGGCCAGGCGTGGGCGTCCACGGCCCCGGCCTCGGACAGGGCGCCGAGCAGGGCGCGCAGTCGGCCGCGCATCCGGCCCCGGGACTCCTCGAACTCCCGGGCATCGCGGCCCCGTACGGTGACCACGGCCCAGGCCGCGTGGCGCCGGTGCAGCGGCGGCGCCGTGCGGGGCAGGGCCTCGGGGTCGGCGTCCAGGCACTCCCAGGCGGCGTACAGCTCGCGCCCGAGCAGATCGCGCAGCCCGGGGCCCACCTGAGCCGTGCAGCTACGGACCGGGGCGGAGGGGGTGAGAACGGTGGCCGGGGCCGGGTCCAGAGCCAGAGCCGGACTCGCGGGTCCGGCCGCCTGCGGTGGTTCCGCGGGCGGCCGCAGGGTGATCGGGACGCGCCAGTCCCAGGCGGCCCAGGTGCCGAAGAACTGCCTCCGCAGCGCCGCGGGGGAGAGGTCGGCGGCCTCGCGTACCGTGCGCGCCGCCAGTACCGCCCAGGCCAGGCCCGGAAGCCCGCCGAACGGTGCGGAGTCCAGCCCCCGGGCCCGGGCCCAGGCCTTCACCTCGCGCGCCAGCCCGGCGAACGCGGCGAGCTCCGCGCCCACGAAGTCCCGTACGGCATCGGCGTCGCTCACCGCGCTCAACGCGACCGCGGCCGCCTCGCCCAGCTCGGCCCGCCGGGCCACGGCCCGCGCCGGAGCGAGCCCACCCGTGGCCACCACCACCAGGTCCACGTCCAGCCCGGCCACCCGCAGGCGCAGCCCCGGAACCCGGGCGCCCGTCACCTCACGCACCCGCTCGGCGTCCGGCAGCGCCGCCGCCACCCGGGCCCGTACCTCCGCCGCGTCGGCGGACGTGCCCGGCAGGGCCGCCACCAGATCCAGGTCGGCTCCGGGCAGCGCGCAGCCCATCCGCCGGGAGCCGGCCACATGCACCACCCCCTCGGGCAGCGCCGCAGCCATCCGCGCCGCGACCCGCTCGGCCGTGCCGGGCGGTGGAGCCGATTCACCGGCCCCGCCCAGCGGTTCCTCCGGCGCCCACCACACCGCGCCCGTCCCCAGCTCCACCGTCGCCCGTACCCGCATCGGCCCGTCCCCGCGCCGGGACAGCACCGCGAGCGACCCGACCCGCGCCGAGACCCCGCCACCGCCCAGCCGCGCAGCGAACTCGCGCACCGCCCGCTGCGGATCCCGGCTGCGCCCCAGCGTCAGGTGCGGGGTGTACGCACCGGCGCGGCCCCGGCACCCCGGGAACCGCCGGGCCAGCGCGCGCCACAGTTCCTGCCACGCCGTGTCCGCGGCCGCGTCCGCCGCCGGGTCCAGCCAGAGCGTGGCGTCCTCCCGGTGCCCGAAGCTGTCCACGCCGCCCAGCCGCGCCGCGAACGGCGCCGTGCCCGCCGCCACTTCGGCCAGCAGCGGTACGGCGGCCTCGAAGGAGGACTCCGGCACGAAGCCGAAGAGCAGGTTCACGTGCGCGGGCCAGCGGTCCACCTGCGGGTCGTGCTCCCGCCGCAGGCTTTCGACCGCCGGATCGTGCGGCGGCAGCCACGCCACCGCCGTCCGCGCGGTCGACCGTACGTCGAGCACCGCGGGCCCCTCGTCGGACGCGAAGTCCACCGTCGCCTCGACCCCGTAGTGGTCCGAGATGTACAGCCCCCCGGGCCCCGGACGTTCCCCGCGCAGGGCCGCCCCCGCCACCCGCGCCCGCGGCGAACGCAGCAGGATCCGGTCCAGCCGTGCGGCCCGCCCGGACAGCGAGCCCACCGCCGCCAGCGGATTGGCCGCCGGATCGAAGGTCGGCGTACCGTCGCGCTCCCCGTGTACGTCGCTCCACGCATCCCGCAGCCCCAGCGCGGCCGCCGGCCCCGCGGCCCCCGACCGGCCGTCGTTGAAGTCGCCGAGCAGCGCCACATCGGCCCCGACGCCACCCAACCCCTCTGCCAGCCGCGCCAGTTCGGCCGTCCGCCGCTCCGCGCCGTGCTCGGAGTGGTCGCTGGTCAGATGCGTGGCGGCGACCACCAGGGGCCCGGCCGCGGTGCCCACGGTGACGGCGGTGACCGCCTTGTGCGGGCCCAGCGCGTGCAGGGCCGCCTCCCGCACCGGCAGCCGGCTCAGCACCAGCAGCCCGCTGTCGGCGACGTCCTTGCCGCCCGGGTCGGTGCCCAGCGTGTAACCGGCCCGCACCCACGGCTCGGCGAGCAGCATCCCGAGCAGTGCGGGCTCCACCTCCTGGAGCGCGATGACATCGGCGTCGGCGGCCGCCAGGTCGGCCAGCAGCAGCGGCCGGCGCCCGGCGGTGTCGATGCGCGGGGCGTCGTACCGGTCCCAGAGCGTGTTCCAGGTCAGCAGCCGCACCGCGGCGGGGCCCGGCGCGGCGGGTCCGCTCCCGGCCGGCCGCCAGGCGCCGCCCTGCGACGGGTCCCAGGCGTGGGGGGTGCGGGCGGTGAAGAAGGGCGCCCGCAGCAGCCGCGGCTCGCGGACCCGCCCGGCGCTGGTGCTGTCGATGACGTCGAGGCCCGTGGCCCGGTCCCACACCAGCTCGCCGTCCGCCTCGACGAACAGCACCCGGTGCCAGGGGATGTCGCCCCCGGGCACGAAGGACGGCAGCGGCACGCGCTTGGGCGCGGCCCCGCGCTGCAGCAGCCCGAGCACGAAGCGGGCGGGGTCGAAGCGGGGGTCCCAGCGCACCTGGTGGTAGAGCTCCTCGCTGGTACGCATCAGCCGTCCTCGTGCTTTCCCTGTGACGGGGCCAGGCTGCCCGCCGTGTCCTCGACCGTGCCGGCCGCGCCGATGTACCACGTGCGGTGCGCCTGACCGGGGTAGGGCGGGCTGAACCGGTGCAGCTGCGCGGTCAGCACCTGCGGCGGCACGGGATGGGCGCGCACGGCATTGCGCCGCAGCAGCTCCGCCTCGTCGACCAGCACCACGGCGTGGGTGACCAGCGCGTCGCGGCGCCGTGCGACCGCACCGGCGAGGCCGCGCTGCTGCCCGGTGAGGGAGGTGGCGTCCCACACCACCGTGCCGCCGGTGCGCGCGGCGGCGGCCAGGGCCGCGTCCAGCCGGTCGAGGCCCTCGCGGAGCACGTCCGCGTTGTCCCGCTGGTCGGAGCGGGAACCCCGGGCCGTGCGCAGATCGTCAAGACTGATGTATGCCTCCACCCCGGGCAGCCCGCGGGCGTAGGTGCTCTTCCCACTGCCCGAGGGCCCGCACAACTGCACCAGGCGGGGGAAGGCCCCCTCGCGCCACCGCCAGGTCGCGGCCACCGCCTCCTCGGCGGTGGCGACCCCGCCCAGCCCGAAGGCGTCCCGGGCCCGTGCCCAGCAGCGGTCGGCCGCGTCCGCGCCGAGCCCGGCGAGCGCGTCCCGCAGCCCCGACCGCAGCGGCCCCAGCGGGTCCGGTACGAGCAGTCCGGCGTCCTCGGCGCACAGCGCGGACCACTCCACGCACTCCCGCTCCCCGACGTCCCGCGTGGCGGCGGCGAGCGCGTGCAACGCCCCCAGGTCCGCCGCCGCGGCCATCCTGACCAGCCCGGCCCGCCGCTCGGCCTCCGGGAAGGGCCGCCGCAGGTACGGGGCGAGCCCGACCAGGTCGGCGACCCGCCGGGCGAGCGGCATCCCGAGCGGCCCGGCGGCCAGCGAAGCGGCGAGCCGGGCCCGCGGCCGCCGGTGCAGTACGGCGGCCAGTACGCCGGCCAGGCGGTCCTCCCCGGTACGGCCCGACCCGTCCAGCCGGGAGGTGACTTCGGCGATGACCTCCGCCCCCACCGGCTGCTCGGCCGAGTCACCCGGTTCGATTGGCCCGGCCCCCGCCGCGCCGACGGCCGCCAGCAGCCCCGCCGGGTCCGCCTCGGCCCCCGACCTCACCGCCCACAGCGGAGCCGCAGGCCCCAGCCCGTTCGCCACCACCGGCGCGTACATCCAGTGGGTGTCGGTCTGCACGTGGCCGCCCCGCACCCACTTGGCCAGGCACCGCCCGAAGTCGGCACGCGGGAAGCCGTCCACCGTCCGTACGACGTACCCCTCCTGGCGCGTGGTGTCCAGCCGCAGCCTGCGCAGCGCACGCTCGTCGAACGTGCCCCGCCACAGCACGCGCGGGCTCGGTACCCCGAGGCCGCGCAGGAACCGTACGGTCCGGTCCCAGTCCAGGCAGTGCTCCCCGTCCCATACCGAGAACCCGTAGAACCAGCCGTCGAGTTCCTCGTACGCCAGGGAGTGGCGGGCGTACAGGTTCTCCCCGCACACCCGCCACCCGGCGGGGATCCCGGCGCCGATGCGGCCCTGAAGCCCCTTGACCCACGCCCGCGACGGGTGGTGGCCGGAGTCCAGCGAGCGTGCGTGCAGCCCGTCGGCGTACAGGGTGGTGTTCTCCCCGTCGAGCTTCTCGGTGACCACCACCTCCCGCCCGGCCAACCCGGCGAGCCCACTGGTCCGCACGTCGTCGGCGGTCGCCCCGGGGGACCACGGCAGGTGCGGGGTCCGGGGGTAGTGGGTGCGCATGATCTGCTCCTGCTCGACGACCGGGTGCCCCGTCACCTTAGGTATGCAGAAGACGGGCATCCACCCAATTAGGCGGTCAGTTCCGGCAGGTCACGTCCCCCGCGGGCAGCCGGCCCGTGGTGAGGTAGGCGTCGACGGGAGCGTTGACGCAGGAGCCGGCGTCGGAGAGGTAGGCGCCGTGGCCCTCGCCGCCCAGCGCCAGCACCATCCGCGAGCCCTTGAGGGCCCGGTGCAGGCCCTGACCGCTGCTGAGCGGGGTCATCGGATCCCACTCGTTCTGCACGGTCAGCACGTTCGCCTTCGTCTTCATGGGCGTCTCGGCCTCCAGCGGCGGCTGCCAGAAGGCGCACGGCTTGATGTTCGACGCGAAGTCCCCGTACAGCGGGTGCGCGGCCTTCTCCCGCGCGGAGTCCCGCGCGTACTGCCCGGGGTCGCGCGGCCAGCTGTCCGTGTCCCCGCACACCACGGACCAGTGCACGGCCATGGCGTTGTCGTCCGGGGCCGGTGCGGGCTCCCCGGCCGGGTCGGCGGTCGCCTCCGCGGCCGCTTCGGCACGCGCCCCGCCGACCCGGCCCCCGGCGAGCAGCTTCGTCACCTCCGGTATCGCCTCGTCGGTGGGCCCGGGAGCCTTCTCGGCGGCGGCCTTGAGGGCCCGGACGACGATCGACGCCTCCAGCGGGGAGAAGAACAGCGACGGGTCGGCGCGGATGTCGTCACCCGTGACCTTCAGCTGGCCGTAGGGGATCGGGTCCCGGTCGGCACGTGCCACCAACGCCCAGAAGGCCTCGGCCACCGCCTCGGGGGTCGCGCCGATCCCGTACGTGTCCGAGCGCTCCGCCGCCCACTTCGTCCACCGCTCGAACGCGGGCTCCACTGCGGTCGCCCACACCTGGGTCATGCCGCGCCAGATCCGGCCGGGGTCGATTCCGCTGTCCAGTACGAAGCGGTCGGTCCGCGAGGGGAACATCTGCGTGTACACCGAGCCGAGGTAGGTCCCGTACGAGTAGCCCAGGTACGAGATCTTCCGCTCGCCCAACACCGCGCGGATCACGTCCATGTCGCGCGCGGTGTTGCGGGTGGTGATGTACGGGATGACGTCGCCGGACTTCTCCCGGCACTTGTCGGCGACGGTGCGCGCCCACGTCACGTCCGCGGGGAAGGTCTCGGGCCGGTACGGCGGCCGTTCGGAGTTCCGCTCGGCCTGGTCCAGGCCGCAGCCGATCGGGCTGCTGGCCCCGAGGCCGCGCGGGTCGAAGCCGATGAGGTCGTAGGTGTCCCGGACGTCCTTGGGCATCTTCTCGTGCATCTGCATCGGCCGGTAGAGGCCGGGGGTGCCGGGGCCGCCCGGGTTGAGGAGCATGATTCCGCGCCGTGCGGCGGGGTTCTCGCTCTTCATCCGGGATATCGCGAGGTCGAGGGTGCGCCCCCGGGGGCGCTGGTAGTCGAGCGGGACCTTGATGGTCGCGCACTCGTACGAGGCCGGGCGGTCGGGACGGCACTGGTGCCAGGCCGGTTTCTGGCGCAGGTACTCCGCCGCCGGGGCGGCGGAGGCCTGGGGCGCGGTGAGCACGGGCACGGTGGTCGCCACGAGGCCGGCCGTGGCGAGGAGCGGGGCGAGGCGCTTGAAACGCACGGGGCGGGTCCTTCGTTCGGTGAAATTGCCTACCCGCCCACCTTGTTGCATGCGCGGGCGGAGCGAATCCCCCATAGGAGCCGTCCTCGTCCATCTCGCGTACCACGCGCTTTTCGGACAACTGGCCGACATGCCGCGGAAGATCGTTACCCGACGGGGAGGCCGAGGCCCGCGGCGACCGCGCTGACCCGCGTGTAGACGGAGACCGGGTACTGGTCGTCGCAGTACTTGTTGCCGGTGGAGACGATGCCGATCACCTTGCCGCCGGTGACCAGCGGACCGCCGGAGTCGCCGCGGCAGATGCTGTCGTGGGCGCCGGCCGCACTGGTCCCGCACACCTTGAGGGCACTGGACTCGCCGGGCTCGGTGAAGGGCTCGCACTTCGCCGGCGGCGCCAAGGTGAGCACGGCCGACTTCAGCCGGGTTCCCGGGGTGTCGGTGGCGGTCCGGCCCCAGCCCATGGTCTTCGCGGTCCTGCCGAAGGCGTAGAGGGCCGCATCCTTGGGGCCCGCCACCGGCAGCGGGGCGTAGGGCATCGGCGCGGAGAGCGTGATGACCGCCGCGTCGTAAGTCAGCGTGCCCTGCTCGAACTTCGGGTGGACCTTGACCGAGGCCACGTGCCGGACCGTCCCCTTGGTCCCGCTGATCGTGGTGCGCCCGCCGATGACGAGCAGGTCGAGGGGCGCGGCGGCGTCCTTGACGCAATGCGCGGCGGTGAGCACCTTCGTGGGAGCCACGAGGGTGCCCCCGCAGAACTGCTGCCCCTGTGGCGTCTCGATGAGCATGGCGTACGGGTGGCCGCCCGTGGTGGCGTTCTGCCCGCCGTGGATGGCCGCGGCCGGCGTCGCGGCGGCCACGAGCCCCGAGACGGCGAGGACGGAAGCGGCGAGTGCGGCAGCGGCGGTACGGCTCCTGAACGTGATCATGCGATGTCCCCCCGGGGATCGGCGCGCGGCCCGGTGGCCGCACGGCCTTGGCGTGGATCACGACGCCGGGGCGGCCGCGCCCGGTTCCGTGGCCGAAACGGCACCCTGGCCGTGGCCGGCCCGCGCCAGGAGGATGCTCCCTGTCCTGAGGGGTCGATCTGGAGGGCGGGAACAGATGGAGCCAGGTGGAAAGGGGCCGTGGCGCGGCCGGTTTTGGACGCTGGTGCGCTGCGCGGCCGCGGTGGCGCTCACCGGCGCCGCACTCGCCGTGACCCCCGCCCGGGCCGCGCCGGCGCCTGCGAACCCGGCGGGGCAGCGCCCCGCCGCCACCGGGCCGCGACTGGAGGTGAACCGGACCACCGGCCTTCTGGACGGCGACATCGTCGAGTTCACCATCACGGGCGGCCCGCCCAAGGCGTACGTCTGGGTCAAGCAGTGCGCCCCTTCCGCATCCGCGGACACCTGCGACGACGACACCGGCCGCCAGTTCCGCGTCTACCCGGACGGCACCTACCAGCCGTCGCCCAAGAAGCTGTACGTCCGGCTCGACACCACGGCGGGAACCTTCGACTGCCGCGCCGCGCCGGCAGACAACCCCTGCACCCTGGCCCTCACCGACAACACCGGGGCCCTGCTCACCACCGTGCCGCTGCGCCTGCGCCCGCACGGCCGCCCGGAGGCGCCGCCGGCCCTGCAGGTGACCCCCGACGAGGGCCTGGTGGACGGCCAGTCGGTACGCGCGACGGGCAAGGGCTACGAGCCGCAGTACCACGCCCTGGTCATGGAGTGCGCGGCCGGCTCCGCCGACACCAGCGGCTGCCGCCCCCGCAGCAGGCCGCCGGCGACCAGCGACGGCGGCCGGATCGACGAGACGATCACCCTCTCGGCCACGTTCACCGGCATCGACGGCCGCACCGTCGACTGCCGTCCGGCACACGCCTGTGAACTGGTGGTCTTCGGCACCCGCGTACGAGGCCCGGAGTCGGTCCGCCGCCCGTTGCACTTCGCATGATCCCGGTCAGCCGCACAACGCCAGGATGGACGGCGACACCGTCCCCCGGGCGGCCGCGCACAACTGCGCCATGTCGTACGTACGCGGCGCCGCCGGCCGGGGCTTGGGCCGTGCGGGCGGCCGCTTGCGGCGCTCCGGGGGAGCCGGTTTCGCGGCCTTCGGCCCCCGCGGCGCCCGGTTCTCACGGTGCCCCGAGCCGCCGCCGGGGCCGCGAGCGGGGGCGGCCGGCTCGGGCGCGGGGGCCGCAGCGG
>NZ_JBHWVJ010000102.1:0-25443 GCF_042736725.1 Streptomyces sp. NPDC060028
GGCCGGCAAGTTCATCGACCCGATGACGTACGTCTTCAAGGGCGCCGGCGCCGGCTTCTCCAAAATCGGCGACGTCATGGCCGGCTTCAAGGGCATCGGCAAGATCGAGCTGCCCGCGTTCCCGGAGGGCGCGCTCGCGCTGCCCGAGGGCTCCTTCAAGCTCCCCGACGGCAATTTCCACCTCCCGGACGGCGCGAAGATGCCCGACGGGGCGATCAAGCTCCCGGACGGCAACTTCAAGCTGCCCGAGGGCACGACCGCGCTGCCGCCGAACACCGTCCGGCTGCCGGTCGACGGTCCCCCGCAGTTCATGGACCCCAAGGGCAACATCTACGACGCCGACGGCGCCGTGACCTCGCACGCCAAGGACGCCCCGACGGGCCACCCGGCCACGTCCGCGGAGCTTCCCAAGGTGGAGGCCCCGGCGAAGGTTCCCGTCCTGGTCGGCGCGGGCCACGTGGGCGACAACGCCTTCCACGTCGGCGACGACCTGACCGGCCCCGGGCACCACACCCCGGGCGGCACCGCGAACCACCCGATCGGCGGGACCGTCGACAACACCGTCCACAACAGCCACACCCCCGGCGGTGGCGGCGGCAACACCCACACCCCGGGCACGCACACGAGCGAGCCCGTCACCACGGGCGGCGGCCACCACGGCACCGGCGACGGTCCGGCCGTCCCGCACCAGGGCGACGGCCCCGGCGGCACCGGCCACGGCGGCCACGGGGGCCCCGGCGGCGGCTTCGACGACGCGGCGCACGCCGGTGACGACGCCGCGCACACGGGCGACGACGCGGCCCACGCGGGCGACGACGCGGCCCACGCGGGCGACGACGCCGCCCACGCCGGCGACGACGCGACCCCGGCCGGCCAGCACGGCGACAACGGCACCCCGGGCGGGGAGCGGGAGCTGACCACCGCCGAGCGCAAGGCGCTCCAGGACGAGCACGTCTGGAAGGCCAACAACGACCCGGAGTGGTTCAAGGAGCACTACCGGCCCAGTGACGGCCACCGTTTGAGCAAGTCGGCGAAGGTGGACGGCGTCGAGCTGCCCATCCTGGCCAAGGACGCGAACGGCGACTGGATCTCCAAGTACGACATGCCCAGCGGCCCTTCGGAGACCAAGTTCGGCCGGACGCCGCTCGGCACGGCGGGCATCGACCCGGTGCACCTGACGGAGCTCGACAAGGCGGCCAAGAACCGCTCGGTCGCCATGGAGCTCAACAACGCCCAGAAGGCGTTCGACGACAACCCGACGGTCGCGAACACGGACCGCCTGAACGACGCCAAGGCCGATTACACCAAGTACCTCGACGGCGTGCCCAACAACAGCAAGATCGGAGAGCGGCTCGGCGAGGAGGCCGCCGTGCGGCACGTGGTCCCGCACGAGTTCCCCACGGCGAAGCCGATCGACCTCCCCCAGACGGGGAACGGCGCCAACATGTTCGACGGGGCCTACGAGCTCCCGAACGACGAGTTCCTGATCGTCGAGGCCAAGGCGCCCAACGCCAATCTCGACTGGCGCCAGGGCGTGGGCGACGTGGACCCCCGCGTGACCGCGCCCCAGGGCCTGCGCGTCAAGCAGGGCACGCGGCTCTACGTGGAGACCATCCTCTCGGAGATGTGGAAGCGCGGCGGCAAGGATGCGCAGATAGCCGACAAGCTCTTCGACGCCCTCGAGGATGGAAAGCTGAAGTACGTCATGGTGAAGGCGAACGAGAACACCGGCTCGTACGCTGGGGCCGTGATGGAGCACTTGAAGATCTGACAGAGGAGAGAGCCCAGTGGCCACGAGCATTCCCCGCCACGACTTCCCGACGGAGAAGACCGCGGAGGATTTGGAGTTCCGCACCGAGAGCACGCAGCGGATCATCGCTCGGCTCGAAGAGTCGGAAATGTCCCGCTCGCGAGCCCTGGGCGCCACCCTGGCCGTGGCCGAGGCACGCTGCGCGACCGACCCGACGGCGGACCTGTTCACGACGTGGGAGTCGTGGGTGATCGCCATGCAGGTCGGCACCGCACTGTTCACCTCGGGGGCGGCGGCCGAAGGCCCCGTACCGTGCCGGATCGGGATCGCGGGCGAGGTGCGCAACCTGCCCGCGACCGGACCGCAGTCCTATCTGCACGCCGGCAACTGGGTCACGGCCTTCTACCTGGCGGCGATCTGCCGGGAGAACGACCGCGTGGACCAGCTCGCGCGGATCCCCGTGTCCTTCCTGCGGGCTTCCGGGGCGGAGTTCGACGAGTACCTCTACGCCTGGATCGAGACGCTCCAGGGCTTCTGGCTCGGCCGGGACGACGTCTGGGAGAAGCTGGTCGCCGCGATGAACGGCACCGACCCCGCGCAGGCGCGGTTCACGGACCCGGACCTGATGCTGAACATCATGTACCCGCCGATCGAGCTCTTCCACCGGTACCTGCGGCGCGAGGACGATCAGTTCGGCGCGGCCCTCGTCCAGGCCCTGAACGGGCACAAGAGCTACTGGACCGAGGACGGCGCCCGCGCCGAGAGCATCGACGGCCTGGTCGCGCTGGGCCCGCTCGCCATCGCCTGCATGGCCCGCGACGCCGGCATCCCGATCGAGGTCGAGTCCGAGTACCTGCCGAAGGAGCTCCTGGAGTTCGGCTGGGTCGGCGAGATCGACGCCTGAGCCGCCGGCCCCCGCTCTCCCCCCGGCTCTTCGGGCCGGGGGGAGAGCGGGGAGGGGCGTACTAGAGCCCGCCGGTGTCGTTCAGGGCGAGGGAGCCGCCGCCCAGCTTCGCCGGGACGACGTAGCGGTTGCTCGCCGCGACGGTCAGCACGCGGGACGCGGAAGCCGGGGAGACGCCGCACGCGCCACCCGGTCCAGCCCGGCGATGATCCCCGAGTACGTGCCCCTGCGACGTGCGTGCCGTGGCTCGGGCGCGGCTGCGGACTGGGCGCCGGCGGCCGGCGGGGCGGTCAGGGCCAGGGCGGCGGTGACGGCGGTCGCGAGTGCGACTTGGTGCGGGTGGTTCATGCCGGTGAGGGCACCATGCGGAAACGATCAGCCCTACGACATCCCCCGGCGGTTCGCGACCGGCCGGAAGCGTGCCGGAATGCGCTGCTCCGATGTGATGACGGCGGCGGCGAAGAGCGCCCAGCAGACGGGTGTGTACGCGAGGAGGTTGAGCCGGTAGAAGGGGCTGTCGGTGTTCGCGCCGATCCCCAGCGCCCACACCACCCCCACGCTGCCGCGTGCCAGCAGCCCGGCGGCCACCGCCCCCACCGCCGCCCGCCCGATCCGTCCCGGCAGTCGGCCGCCCACGTGCGCCAGCATCACCGCCGACCCGGTGACCAGGAGGGTGAAGGGCATCAGGAGCCCGCGCGGGGTGAAGGGCACCTCGAAGTTCAGGACGGCCAGGGACAGCGCCGCCGGGTCCCGCGCCGGCCAGGTCGCGCCGGTCATCCAGTACACGTGGACCAGTGCGTCCGCCGCGAGGACCGCCGCCACCGTCATTCCCGCACGCCGTCTCGTCCGCTCGTTCACGGCCGTCTCCTCCTGATGGTGTGAAGTGCTGTCACCGCAAAGGAGGGGGCGGACCCGCCGGACATTCCTGTGACGTGGGTCACGGGAATGTTTCGCCGGCGCGGGGCCTCTTCCTGTCCGAGACGCCGTCGAAGCAGGAAGTGGGGAAGTGGCCGCACCGGATCTGCCCGCACTCGTACGTTCCGCCCAGCGCGGCGACCGGATGGCCGTACAGGAGCTGCTGGACCTGCTCACCCCGTACGTCGGGCGGCTGTGCGGCCCCATCGCGCTCCAGGACGGCCCGGACGCCACCCAGGAGGCGCTGATCGTGATTTTTCGTACGATCGGCCAACTGCGTGAGCCCACCGCCCTGTTCGGCTGGGCCCGGGTGATCGCCGTACGGGAGGCGGTACGCATCGCCCGCGCGGGCGCCCGCAGCGTCGCCGACCCGCTCGCCGAGGTCCCGGCGCGGGGCGACCCGCAGCTCGCCGCCGACGTGCGCGACGTACTGGAACGGCTCTCCCCGGCGCACCGGGCCGTGCTGGTCCTGCGCGACCTCGAAGGCCTCGACGAGCACTCCGTGAGCGCGCTGCTCGGCGTACCCGAACCCACCGTACGGACCCGGCTCTTCCGGGCCCGGCGCAACTTCCGGAAGGCGTGGGACCGTTGAACGACCACGACGTCAGCAACGACTCCTGGCCCGTCGCCGAACTCGACGCCGTCCGCAGGCTGCGCGTCATCGCCCGTACGACCCCGGGCGCGAGCTTCGCGGAACACCTGATCGCGGCGCCCTTCGACCGGGTCTGGGCCCTCGCCTCCGACCTCGAGGGCCAAATGCCCCGGCTGATCAGCGACATCAGCGCCTTCACCGTGACCTCGGCCGACGGTGAGCGCCTCGAAGCCCGGGCCCGCAGCCCCCTCGGCATGCGGGCGCGCTTCGACATCGTCCTGCGCCCCGGCTGGTGCCTGATGCAGAGCCGCTTCGTCCTCGGCGGGATGGCCGCCGTACCCGAGGCCGACGGCACCCGGTTCGCGTTCTTCGGCGCCCTGCGCATCCCCGGCATCCGGCTGCTCGACCGCGCCCTGCACCCCCTGACCGACCCGTTGGGGGTAAAGGCACTCAAACGCTTCACGGACCAACTGGACGGTCACTAGGCTGGATTGCGTGATGGACCACCTTGAGTTCGAAGAGGAAGTCCGGACCGTCGCGCGCGCCCTGTGGGCGAGCGCCCGGGACGACGGCACCGTCAATCTCGACGGCGTCGAACACGACGGCGTCTACTTCACCCACGACGTGGTCCATTGCATCGAAGTGACCGTCTCCCGCCGCAAGGACAAGGCCGAGCACGACGGGAAGAAACTGAACAAGGCCGTCCAGAGATGGACGGGCAGTGACGGCCGGACCGCCCGGGGCTGGTTCGTGACCCTGGAGGAGCCGTCGCCCGAGCAGACCAAGGCCCTCCAGGCCATCGACCGGCGCATCACGGCGATCTCGTTCAAGCGGTTCAAGGCGCGCCTGTTCGACGCGTACCTGTACAACCAGCGGCGCCAGCAGATGCCCTTCGGCAGTGCCATGCACCCGGACGGCAGGGGCGAGAAGCTGGAGCGGTACATCCCGGCGGAGTTCGAACCCATCGGGGAACGGTCCGATCTCTCCCCGGCGCCCTCGTTCAGCGAGCTCATCGAGCGGATCGGGGCGGGCGGCCGGTTCTGCATCGTCGGTGACTACGGCATCGGCAAGAGCATGACGCTCCGGGAGATCTACCTGCGGATCTCCCAGGCCCACCGGGAAGGCAAGACGCTGCGGCACCCGGTCCACCTCAACCTGCGCGACCTCTGGGGGCAGCGCAGCCCGCGCGTGGCCCTGACCCAGCACGCCGAAGACCTGGGCTACGGGCAGCCGGACCAGATCATCGCCGCCTGGAGAGCCGGCTACGTCGACATCCTGCTGGACGGCTTCGACGAGATAGCCGCGCCCGGCTGGAGCAGCGACATCGTGGAACTGCGCCATTCCCGGCGCAAGGCCGTGGAGTTGGTGCGCAATTTCTACGACCAGACGCCGCAGCGGGCCTCGGTCGTCGTGGTGGGCCGGCGGAGCTATTTCGACGGCCTGAGCGAGCTGAACAACGCCCTTTTCAACGACGAGCCGTGCACGCTGCTCGAACTGTCGGAATTCAACGACGCGCAGCTGGAGACGTACCTCCAGGACAAGCGCTGGTCCTCGCTGCCCGACTGGATCCCCAAGCGCCCGCTGCTCATCGGATACCTGGCGTCCAGGAAGCTCCTCGGAGGCCTGCTCGAACCCGAGCAGGGGGTGGGTCCGGCCGAGGGCTGGGAGTGGCTCCTCGACCAGATCAGCAAGCGGGAGGCGCGGATCGAGACGGGCCTGGACGGCCAGACCATCCGGCTGACGATCGAGCGGCTCGCGTCCGTCGCGAGGAAGAGCCCCAGCTGTCTCGGTCCGCTCACCTACTCGGAGATCACCGAGGGCTTCAGGTTCGTCCGGGGCCGCGAGCCCAGCGACGACCAGCGGACCATCCTGCACCGGTTGCCCGGGCTCGGATCCGATCCGGATTTCGAGGAAGGCACCCGTAAGTTCATCGACGTGGACCTGGCCAGTGCGGCGCAGGCCAAGGACGTCTCGAACTTCATCATGAACCCCTTCGCCGTGGACCTGCCCACGGCCCGGTCGTGGAGCGGCTCCCTGCTCCAGTCGGGCGTGGAGGTCGCCGCGCTGCAGTGCGGGGAAGCGGCAGTGGCGAATGAGGGCGCGATCTCCACGGCGCTGTCCTTCGCCCAGCGCAATGACCTGGACGTGCTGTCCGCGGACGTCGTGCGCATCGCGCTGGCCCGCGGCATCTCGGTCGTCGGCTCCTCGTTCAATGTGGACGAGGTGGTCGTTCCCCAGGTCGAGCTCTACGAGGACTTCGGTGATCTCTCCGGAATTTCCTTTTCCCGCTGCGGCATCGAAACGCTGGTGCTCGACGGGGAAATCGACGGCTCGCTCATGCCGCGGTTCCAGGACTGCTTCTTCGAGACCATCATCGGCCGATTCGGCGAGGAAGACCTGCCGGCGAACGCTTTCGCGTCCTGTACGTTCGGCGAGTTCCTGGACTCCGCGGACCGCAACGCGGACGTGCTGCGCAGCTCCCTGCCCGAGGGGGTCCGCGTCATGATCACGATCCTGCGCAAGCTGTACCTCCAGCGGGGCAGCGGCAGGGCGGAGGGCGCGCTCGTACGCGGCATGGAACAGGCGAGCCGCGCACTCGTCCCCGGCTGCCTGGACATCATCAAGCGGGAGGACCTCGCGGCTCCCATCAGGCTCAACGGCAGGACCGTATGGCTGCCGTCCCGCTCCGACCAGAAAAGGGTGCACGCCTTCATCGCGGCCCCGCGCGGCAGCGGGGACCGCCTCTTCGGCATGGCGGGCCGGCTCTCCTAAGGGCTGTCCTCGGCCGAGCGCGCCGCGGCGGCCCGGCGGAATTCGGCGTTGATGCGCTGCGCGTCCTCCAGCTGGTCCTCGAGGATGACGATGCGGCAGGCGGCCTCGACCGGGGTGCCCTGGTCCACGAGCTCCCGGGCCCTGGCCGCGATCCGCAACTGGTAGCGGGAGTAGCGGCGATGGCCGCCCTCCGAGCGCAGCGGCGTGATCAGCCGGGCCTCTCCGATGGCACGGAGGAAGCCGGGGGTGGTGCCGAGCATCTCTGCCGCACGGCCCATCGTGTAGGCGGGGTAGTCGTCGTCGTCCAGTCGGCCGCCGAGCTGATCATCCGCTGTCATCTGCACCTCTTCGTGGGAACGCATCGAGGGAATTCAACACCATCGACCGCTGCCGCCGGAGCGCACGGGCACATGCCGAGGGCCCGACCGGCGTGTGCCGGTCGGGCCCTGGGTGCTGTTTCGCCGTCTGCTGCCGTCAGGCGGAGACGCCCGTACCGAGCATCGCGGAAGCGAGCTGGAGCGGGGTGAGCGGCCGCGCCGGCGCCTCCTTGGGCACGGAGTGGCAGGTGAAGCCGAGGAGGGTCATGGCCCGGGTGACCTCGGCGGCGCTGAAGTCACGCCGGTCCTGCCGGGTGACGACCTCGCCCACCTGCTTGACGGGGTACTGGCGGCGGCCGATGACCACGGACTCGCCGGTGACCGGCTCGGGCTTGATGCCCTTCATCGATTCGAGCACACCGCTCTTGGTCAGGTCGAACGGGAATCGTGCGATGACGCAGCGCATGAGGCCTCACAGAAAGACGGAGGGGAGGGGAGGGAGGGGCGGCAGGGAGAGGGGGACGCTCTCTCAGGCCGCCGCGTTGTACGCAGTCGTCCGCCGGGCGGTACGGCGGCCCGCCTCGCCCGTACGCCGGCCGCGCGAGCCGCGGGTGGTGGGACCGCGCCCGGTCCGCTCGGACGCCGGCGCCGTGATGGTGACCGGGATGCCGGACGGGGTCTGGGCTCCGGTGATGCGGTTCAGCTCGGGTGCGCCCGAGTGGACCTGGGTGATCTGGGGGCGGATCCCGGCGTTCGACATGAGGCGGACCATATCGCGGCGCTGCCCGGGGGTCACCAGGGTGACGACGCTGCCGGACTCGCCGGCGCGGGCGGTACGGCCGCCGCGGTGCAGGTAGTCCTTGTGGTCGCTGGGCGGGTCGACGTTGACGACGAGGTCGAGGTTGTCGACGTGGATCCCGCGTGCGGCCACGTTGGTCGCGACCAGCACGCTCACGTGCCCGGTCTTGAACTGGGCCAGGGTCCGGGTGCGCTGCGGCTGGGATTTCCCGCCGTGCAGCGCGGCTGCCCGTACGCCGCTGTTGAGCAGGTGCGCGGTGAGCTGGTCCACGGCGTGCTTGGTGTCCAGGAACATGATCACCCGGCCCTCGCGGGCCGCGATCTCGGTCGTGGTGGCGTGCTTGTCGGCGCCGTGCACGTGCAGCACGTGGTGTTCCATCGTGGTGACCGCGCCCTGCGAGGGGTCCACGGAGTGCACGACCGGGTCGGTCAGGTAGCGGCGGACCAGCAGGTCGACGTTGCGGTCCAGGGTGGCGGAGAACAGCATCCGCTGACCCTCGGGCCGTACCTGGTCGAGCAGGGCGGTGACCTGGGGCATGAAGCCCATGTCAGCCATCTGGTCGGCCTCGTCGAGGACGGTGATGGCGACCTGGTTCAGCCTGCAGTCGCCGCGGTCGATGAGGTCCTTGAGCCGGCCGGGCGTCGCGACGACGATCTCGGCGCCGCCGCGCAGCGTGCTCGCCTGCCTGCCGATCGGCATTCCGCCGACGACCGTGGCCAGGCGCAGCGCGATGGAGCGGGCGTACGGGGTGAGCGCGGCGGTGACCTGCTGCGCCAGCTCGCGGGTGGGGACCAGGACCAGGCCCAGGGGCTGGCGCGGCTCGGCGCGCTGACCGGCGGTGCGGGCCAGCAGGGCGAGGCCGAAGGCGAGGGTCTTGCCGGAGCCGGTGCGTCCACGGCCCAGGACGTCGCGGCCCGCGAGGGAGTTCGGCAGGGTCGCGGCCTGGATGGGGAACGGTACGGTCACGCCCTCCATGGCCAGCGTGGCCGTCAGGGCCCCGGGCATGTCGAGCTCGGCGAAGGCTTCGACGGCGGGCAGTGCGGGGGTGACGGTCTTGGGCAGAGCGAACTCGTGCCCGCGGCCGGGGCTACGGCTGTACCCGCGGCTGGGGCCACGGTTGGCGGCGGGGGCGTAGCGTCGGTCGTTCGTGTGTGTGCGGTTCATACGGAACGGAACCTCTTCCTCGATACGGCTCGTATCAAGGAGTTCCAAGAACGGGCCGGTGGGCTGTCTCTGCCCTGACATGCAAAGAGCTGGGGCCCGCACCCCAAGGTGCGGGCCCCAGCTCTGAGTACTGAGTACTACGCGGGAACGATGTTCTCCGCCGTCGGGCCCTTCTGGCCCTGCGCGATGTCGAAGTTCACCTTCTGGCCTTCCTGCAGCTCGCGGAAGCCCTGGGCGGCGATGTTCGAGTAGTGGGCGAACACGTCAGCGCCGCCACCGTCCTGCTCGATGAAGCCGAAGCCCTTTTCAGCGTTGAACCACTTCACGGTTCCAGATGCCATGTCAAATCTCCTTCGGGGCAGTGCCCGGAGTCCGCACCGTGCGGTCTCCGTGTCGCCGCGATGATTGCCCCGCCCGGAAAATAGACCGGAAATACAGAAGTACTCCCACAGGCATGAAGAACCTGCGGGGGCACTTGAAGTTTTGGGAACCACAACTGCAACTGATATCGACAGTAGCACGGCAAGGTCGACTCGGCGGGGTGAACATTTCCGCTGGACCCGTTGCGCCAGATATCCTCATCGCGCGTTGCGCCGATTTCTTATTTCGCCGGAACAGATATTGATTCGCCGCGGAGCAGGTATCGAGGCCCGAGTTGAGGCTGCGCCCCAGCGGCGTAGCGTGGGAAGGGACCTGGCAGGGGGCAGGGGGCGCGAGGAGCGGTGGCCATGGGCAAGCTCTCGATCGACCAGTTGCGCGAGCGGGTACGGGGTGCGGTCGTCACGCCCGATGACGGCGATGCCGCGTACGACGAGGCCCGCACGGTCTACAACGCCATGATCGACAGACGCCCGGCCGCCGTCGTGCGCTGCGCCAACGCGGGCGATGTCATGGCGGCCGTGGACTTCGCCCGGGAGAACGGGCTCGACCTGGCGGTCCGGGGCGGTGGGCACAGCGTGCCCGGCTTCGGTACCTGCGACGGCGGCGTGGTCGCCGACCTGTCCGGGATGCGCGGGGTCCGCGTGGACCCCGTGGGGCGGACGGCGCGCGCCGAGGGCGGCGCGACCTGGGGCGACTTCAACGCGGCGACCTACCCCTTCGGCCTGGCGACCACCGGCGGGATCATCTCCACCACCGGTGTCGGCGGCCTCACCCTGGGCGGCGGCATCGGCTACCTCGCCCGCGGGCTCGGCCTGAGCTGCGACAACCTGGTCTCGGCCGACGTGGTGACGGCGGACGGCCGGCTCGTGGTGGCGAGCGAGCAGGAGCACGAGGACCTCTTCTGGGCGCTGCGCGGCGGCGGCGGCAATTTCGGCGCGGTGACCTCCTTCGAATTCGGGCTGGCACCCGTCAAGGACGTCTACGGCGGGCCGATCCTCTACGAGCTGGACAGCGCCGGCACCGTGCTGCGTTCCTTCCGGGACTTCATCGCCGACGCGCCGGAGGAACTCGGCGGGTTCCCGGCCTTCCAGATCGCCCCGCCGCTGCCGTTCATCCCGCCGGACCGGCACGGCGAGGCGTTCATCCTGATCGTGTCGTGCTGGGCGGGGCCGCCGGAGGAGGGCGAGCGGGCGCTCCGTCCGTTCCACGAATTCGCCCCGGTGGTCGCCGAGCACGTCGGCCGGATGCCGTATCCCGCGCTCAACAGCGCCTTCGACGCGCTCGTGCCGCCGGGTCTCCAGCACTACTGGAAGGCCAACTTCGTGACCGAGCTGAGCGACGCCGCGATCGAGGCGCACCTGGTGCACGGCCCCCGCCTGCCCGTCGTGAACTCGACGGTCCACATCTACCCGATCAACGGCGCCTGCCACCGGGTCGCCCCGGAGGCGACGGCCTTCGCCTACCGGGACGCCTCCTTCGCCACGGTCATCGCGGGCATGTGGCCCGACCCCGCCGACAACGAGGCCAACACCGCCTGGGTCCGCGACTACTACGAGGCGACCGCCCCGCACTCGGAGGAGGGCGGCTACGTCAACTTCATGGCGGACGACGACCAGGGCCGCATCCGCGCCAACTACAAGGGCAACTACGACCGCCTGGCCGAGGTCAAGCGCACGTACGACCCGGACAACCTGTTCCACCTGAACCAGAACATCAAGCCGTAGTTCCCGGAACCTCGGCCCGGTGCCCGGCGGTCGTGAAGATGCGGTCCAGGTGGTGGTGGAGCACGGCGACGGCCGAGGCCGAGTCCCGCTGGCCCACCAGGATGCCGGTGCCCAGGGTGGCCGCCATGGCGAGCAGGCTGATCGCCTCCGTGCGCGCGTCGGCGCCGGGATCGGCCAGGCCCTGCGCCTGGGCCCGTTCGAGCAGGCCGGTCAGGGCGTTCTCGGCGGCGTCGGGGTTGTCGACGAAGGGCTGGGCGGCGAGCGCCTCGTCGGTCACGGACAGGATCGAGTAGGAGCTGTAGAGGAGATGGAAGGTGCGGCTCTCCTCGTCGACCGGCAGGGAGGCCAGCAGCAGCGCCTCGATCGTCGCGCGCGGGCCCGGGTCCGGACCGGCGGCGGCGAGGCGGGCGCCCACCCGGGCCGTGAAGCGGTCGGTGAGGTGCTGGAGCCCGTAGAAGAGCAGCTTCTCCTTGGTCTGGAAGTAGTACTGCACGAGCCGCAGTGATACGCCCGCCTCGGCCGCCACGTCGCGCATGCCGACCGCGTGCAGCCCGCGTCGTCCGGCGACGCGGACGAGTGCCTCGGCGATCTGGGTGCGCCGTTCCTCGTGGTCCACGCGTTTCGGCATGTTCTGGTGTCTCCGCCCGTCGGTGATGAGCCCGCGGCTCCTTTTCATGGTACCGCCGTATCAACATCATGGTACGGTCGTATCACGAAGAGTGGACCTTTCCCGGAGGTGCCCCGTGCCCGAGAACCCGACCCGTGCCCGCCGTGACATCGGCCGCTACGTCAACGACACCTTGCGCGACCGGTACTTCGCCGCCTGCGACGCGCTCTACGCGCTGGGGGCGCCCGCCCGCTCGGAGGCGGACGTCGAGACGAGCTTCGGCACCACGCACGTCTACCGGTACGGCCCCGCGGATCCGGCCGCCGAGTCCCGTACGCCGGTGGTGCTGATCCACGGCGCGGGCTACTGCTCCGCCATGTGGTACCCCAACACCCCCGCGCTCAGCGCCGAACGCCCCGTCTACGCACTCGACACCCCCGGCGACGCCGGCCGCAGCATCCACCGCGAGCCCATGTGGCAGCCCGAGCGCGCGGCCCGGTGGATGGACGAGGCCCTCGACGCGCTCGGCCTCGACCGCGTCCACCTCGTCGGCTCCTCCTACGGCGGCTGGCTCGTCATCAACCAGGCCCATCTGCGGCCCGGCCGACTCGCCTCGGTCACCGCCCTCGACCCCGGCGGCCTGGAGAAGGTGGGCCTGCGCTTCTTTGCCTGGGTTTTCGTGAGCCTGTTCGCGAGCTTCGCCCCCAAGGCGCTGCGCCCGCGCCTGGCCGCCTGGCTGGAGCAGCCCGTCCTCGTCGTGCCCGAGCTGCGCAGGTGGGTCCAGGCCGGCGCCCGCGCCTTCCGGATCCGCCGCCCCGCCCCGCTGCCGCTGTCCGACGGCGAACTGCGCTCCATCCGGACGCCGTTCTACCTGATCATGGGCAAGCGCAGCCTGCTCGTGCACCCCAAGCGCCAGCTGGAGCGGGTGCCGCGGCTGATCCCGGGAGCCCGCGCGGAGATCGTCGCCGCGACCGGCCACGGCCCGCAGCTCGATCACCCCGACCTGGTCAACGCCCGGATGCTGAGCTTCATGGAGGACGTCGACTCCCTCGACCCGGCCGCGGACCGGGGCGCCGTCGACGCGTGACGTGGGTGCGCCGCGGCGGAGCCGCCGGAGCCGTCGCTCCCGCCGTGCGCTAGTGCGCCGCGGGCCCGGGCGGCAGTAGCTCGGTGATGACGAAGGCGACCACGGCGGCCAGGATCACGACGGGCATCATGGCGGAGCTGCCCAGGAGCAGGATCACGAGCACCACGCTGCTCACCGGCAGCCGCAGCGTGGCGGCCGAGGCCGCCGCCATGCCCGCCGCCACCGCCGGTACGACACCCAGACCGGGCAGCGGCGAGAGCAGAACGCCCGCCGCGGCGCCGAGGAACAGCGCCGGGAACACGGGTCCGCCGCGCAGGCTGCCGAGGCAGAGCGCGTAGGCGGCGCCCTTCAACAGCAGGACGGCGACCAGTGCGCCGACGCCCCACGCCCGGGGGTCGGCGGCCAGTTCGGCGAGGGTGGCCTGGCCGGACGAGGCCACGTTCGCGGGTGAGCGGCCGGTGAGCAGCGCGTAGAGGGCGGCGCAGGCAGCGGCGCCGAGGGCGCACACGACGGTCCGTACGAGCGGCCGCGCCGCGACGTACGCGGCGACCCGCCGGGCCACCGCCGGCAGCGGGTGCAGGACCGCGGCGAGGGCCGCGGCGATGGCCAGCGCCCACAGCACGTCCGGCACGTCCAGGTGGGGGACCGGGGCGGACAGCCCGAGGGACAGGTCGCCCGTCGCCAGCCCGGTCCAGCGGCCGAGTCCCGTGAACACCAGGGCTCCGACTCCGCTGGAGAGCAGCGCGGGGAGCATGACCGCGAACAGCTGCGGCCCGCCCACCCCCGCGACCTCGATGAGGAGAACCGCGGCGACCAGCGGATTGCCGAAGATCGCGGAGATGGCCGCCGCCGCTCCGGCCGCACCCAGGAGGGCGACGCTCTGCGGGGTCGCCGGCACCTGCGCGAGATCCCGGAACAACAGGGCCAGGCCGCCGCCCAGGGCGATCAGCGGGGCCTCAGGGCCCAGGACGGCGCCGAACGGCAGGCCGGCCAGCGCCGCGAGGAGTACGCCGGGCAGCGCGGCCGACGAAGGGCCCGAGGTGTTCAGTCCGGACGCGGGGATGTGGCCGCCCCCGCCGGGCAGGTGGGTGACGACCAGGCCGACCACGATTCCGGCGAAGAGCAGCAGCGGGAACGGCCACCACCAGGGCGGGACGTCCAGGCCCACGGCGTGGGGGAGGTCCGCCCACAGGGCGTGCTCCAGCTCGTGCAGCAGGACGAGGAGCCAGAAGGCGGCGAGGGACACCGGGATGCCGATGAGCGCACAGAAGACGAGCGCCTTCAGATAGCCGGGGCTGCGGAGCATGTGCCGCAGTACGTCCGCCTCCTGCGGCTGCGTCCCGCTGACCGGCGGGTCGGATCGAGCACGCGGCTCCGTCATGGGGTCCTTCCCTCCGGGGCTGATGAGAGTCCGTCGGCCGGGCCGGTCACGAGTCGTCCTCCGGGATCGGCGGGACCTCCCCACGCCTGCGCACGCCGATCCTGACCGCGCTGAAGAGGACCTTGGCGATGACGCCCACGAGGATCAGATCGACGATCATTTGTGCGGTCGTCAGCGCACGGGCGACCTGGGTGACGGGTGCGATGTCCCCGAATCCCACGGTCGCGAACACCGTGACCGTGAAGTACAGCGCGTCGGTCCGGTTCAGCGGCTCCGAGAACGAGTCCCGCACCTCCTTCGCGAGCAGGAAGTACGTCGCGGAGAACAGCAGCAGGAACAGCGGCAGGGCGGTGGCCAGTGCGCCGATGGCGCGCAGCCGCGGATGCTCCGCATGGCTGATGGCGGTGATCTCCCAGGCGATCAGGCTGCCGAAGAGGGCCAGGCCCACCACCAGCAGTACGAGGGTCACGTCGTCGAACCCGCGGTCCAGGGGAGCCAGGTAGTACAGCGCCGTGAGGAGGGCGGCCGAGCCCGCCGAGCGGAGCAGGTGCCCCACCAGCAAGCGGCGCGGCAGGCGGCCCCGCTCAGGCGGCAGCCGTGTGCGGTCCGCCATCTTCACCGGCCTCTGCCTTGTCGCTCATGACAACTCCTCGCACACAGAGTTCTACAGCCATTGCAGCATTCGCCCGAGCGCCTCGCACCTCTGCGACCAGTGCTGTGGCCGGGAAGGTTTGCCGTGCCGGGCGCCGCGACACGGTGAACCTTCCCGGTCACAGCACTAGACCCCGTCCCGGGCCGCCCAGATCAGCGGATGGGTGTCGCCCCCCGCTTGTTCCACCCACCGCAGCCGGTCCCGTAGCACTCCGTGACGGCTGCCCGGGCTCCGTTCCACCAGCCGGGTCAGCAGGGTGCGCATTCTGCGCAGCGCCATCGGGGAGCCGGAGCCGGACCCGGCGGCGAAGACGAGGTCGTCGACGGCCGTCCGGACGTACTCCTCCCAGTCGGGCACCGGCACCGTCACCCGCAACGCGCCGTCCTCGTCCTCGAAGCGCCCGCAGTCCAGGTCCCGGTCGGCGAGGCGGCCCAGCAGGTCTTCGACGCGGTCCAGGCAATCCACCGCCGTGGCCGGGTCGTTGACGGCCGAGGAGAGCGCCCGTAGCGCGATGTCGACGAGCAGCCGGAACGGCAATTGCGGATCCTGGTCGAAGGTGCGCTCCATCCCCGTCACCATGGCGTCGCGCAGCACCCCTTCGGAGAGCCGGCCGCCCGTCACCTCGGCGAGCACCATGCCCCGCGACACGGCCCGGCCGGGGGCGACACGGAAGGCGATCGAGCAGCCGTGCGCCTTCGCCACGCCGACCAGTGAGGGTACGTCGATCTGCTGGACCACCACCCCCGGTCCCGACCAGCGAACGGTGGCGGCGCCGGCCATCGCGGAAGGTTCCGCGCCGACCTTGTCCGGATCGTACGGCCGCACGTACAGCGCATCGAACAGCCGGTGCGCGCGGGTGGCGATCGCGGTCAGTGAATGGGCGAGCTGGATCGAGGTGAACGCCCTCATCTGAAGGGTCTGCATGAGTGCGAGCGCGACCAGCGAGAGCACCATGGCAGCGCAGGGGACGAGGACCGATACGGTGCTGCGCGCGCCGATGGCCAGCCCCGCGGTGACGCTGAAGACGAACACCCCGACGGTGAAGGCGAACGCCCACCAGACGATCGGCTCGTCGCGGAAGAGGCCGAGGCGCGGTGTGAAGGTGCTGGCGGAGAACTGCACGACCAGGAACAGCATCGAGTAGATGATGCTCACCAGGCTGATGACGCCGAACCCGATGGTGAACAGGAGCGTCGCCACGCGTCCGGGCTCCACCTGCGGCCCCACCGAGAGCAGTGGGGCGAGCAGGCCCAGCGCCAGCCCGACGACCGCGCAGACGAGCTGGGACAGGTCCCGGCGCATCGCGCGCGTGGGCCGGTGGAACAGTGCCTTCTGACGCCGTGCAGCCGAGCCGGACATCCAGCCTCCTCACGGTCCCCGTGGACGCAGCGCCGGTTAAGGATGCAATCACGGGAGCAACGAGACCGAGCGGCGAAATGCCGGATACCGGTAATTCCGTCATTGTTCTCGTGGAGGCGGCCGCACCCGCCGGCAATCGCGCCCCGAGGCCCCGAGGAGTGTCACCGTGCAGGAAACGGAGACCGGACCTCGGTGGCGGGCCGCCCTGCGCATCCCCGGCTGGATGCGCAGGCACACCCCGCTGCTGAGCCGGATCCTGGAGCAGCTCGCGGCCGTCAAGGTCCTGGACTGCGCGACCAGGCTGGCCGCGCAGGCCTTCCTGGGTGCGGTGCCCGCCCTGTTCGTCCTCGGCGCCCTCGCCCCGGCCTGGCTCCAGGAGCAGCTCGTCTCGTCCATCCGTACGACGCTGGGGCTCACGGACGCCTCCCTGGACCAGGTCCGGTCGGTGTACTCCGCCACCGACGGCACGGCCACGGCGAGCACGGGCGGAGTGGGGGTCGTGGTGACTCTGCTGTCCGCGACCGCCTGCAGCCGCGCCCTGCAGAGGACGTGCGAGCGCTCCTGGCACCTCCCCAAGGCCAAGGCCCGGCTGGCCGCCTGGCGGTGGCTGGCCTGGCTCGCCGTATGGCTGACCGCCCTCCTGTTCCAGGGGCCGCTGCAGACCGCCTTCGACACCGGTCGGACCCTCGGCTTCGTGCTCGGGCTGGTCAGCGGCACGCTGCTGTGGTGGTGGACCCAGCACCTTCTGCTCGGCGGCCGGATCCCGTGGCTGCCGCTGCTGCCCGGTGCGGTGCTGGCCGGGGCCGGTGAGCAGCTGCTGACCGTGGCGTCGAGGATCTACATGCCCCACGCCGTGGAGCGCAGCCTGCGGCAGTTCGGCAGTCTCGGCTCGGTTTTCGTCCTGATGTCCTGGCTGATCATGCTGTTCGTCGTCATCACGCTCGCGATCGCCGTCGGCTACGTGCTGGCCCGCGAGCCGGCGCCGGCGCGCTGGCTCCGTACACCGGCCGCATCGCCGGCACCGTGACGGCTAGCGCTCCTCGGCGTGCGCTGACCGGTTCCCGTCCCGGTCCCCGCCCCGGCCGTCGGCCGCCAGCAGCGCGAGTACGGCGAGCACGGCCAGCAGGATGGCCACCAGGAGCAGGACCGTGAGCACCGTCGGGTGGTTCCACAGCGCGAACAGGAGCGCGAGGACGAGCAGCACGCCGGTGGTGACCCAGCGCCGGTGGGCATCCGCCCACACGCCGACCCGGCCGGTGTGCACCCCGTGGGCGGAGCCCCAGCGCACCGCGGAGTCGGCCGTGCGCTCGGCCGCACCGCGCACGCCGCGCGGCAGCCGGCCGGCGCCCGAGAGGTAGGCGCCGAGCGCCACGACGACCCCGAGGACCAGCGCGGTCCGGATGCTGACCTTCAGGAACCGCACCAGCGTGTCGAAGACCGCCGCTGCCGCGGCCGGGGACTGGACCTGCGCCGGGAGGTGGTCGAGGTAGTAGTGGCGTACGAGGACCAGCACGATGGCGAGGACGAGACAGGCGGCGGCCGCTCCGAGCATCGTGGTCACCAGGGCCCGGCGACGGCGCCGGGCGAGCCACACCCCGACGGCACCGAGGATCACCGTGAGCACGGGGAGCCAGTTGCCGAGGATGTCGAGGAGGTGGGCGGCGCCCCTGATCTTCCCCAGCTTGTCGGACTGGAAGAGCACCATCTGCTTGTTGACCTCGGGGATCTTCTCGGCAGGAGTGAGACCTGCCTTCACGAGGTCCTCTTTGACGTTCTCCACGGCCGCCCCGACGTCGAGGGTGACGGTGCCGCCGTCGACACCCACCGCGCCGCGGCCCTGACCGGTCAGCGCGTGCACCACCGCGGAGTGGGCGGCGCGGTTGGCGGTGGTCCAGACGGTTTCGAACCTGTCGCTCTCCACGAACCGGGTCGCCACCTTGGAGACGGCCGCGTCCGCGGCCGAGTCCAGCTGCGGGCCCAGCGCCTTGACCGCCGTTCCGACGCGGGGCGGCAGTCCCTGGGACTCGAGCCACTTCGCCAGGTCCGATGTGACCTGGGCGCCGTCGACCCGGACGTCGGCCGCCTCGGTGATGCGGTGCACGGCGGCGGCCTCGATGGCCGGGTTCGAGGCGAGCGGGGAGACCGTGGACACGTACCGGCCGGTGTCCAGCACGATGTCGTGCACCCAGACGGTGATCAGGGAGACCGGCACGAGGATGCAGGTGAGGGTGATCAGCACGGCCGAGATCGAGCTCCTCACCCTCCGCCGACGCGGCGCGGACACCTCGTCGAGCGGACCGGACGGCAGACTCATGGGACTCCCCGGGAACGGCGGACGTGAAACCCTGCTCCCGCCCATTGGACACATGCCGTCGCCGAATCCGCGCGTTCAGTTGCGCCCACCGCGTATGCACGCCTGGTGGGCGGGCCTCGTGGTCACACTGCGGTCGGCGGCTGGGGAGTTCCGCCGGTGCGGCGGTATTCGGCGTTGATGCGCTGGGCTTCCTCGAGCTGGTCTTCGAGGACGACGATGCGGCAGGCGGCCTCGACGGGTGTCCCCTGGTCGACCAGTTCCCGCGCGCGGGCCGCGATGCGCAGTTGGTAGCGGGAGTAGCGGCGGTGTCCGCCTTCCGAGCGGAGCGGGGTGATCAGCCGGGCTTCGCCGATGGCGCGGAGGAAGCCCTGGGTCGTACCGAGCATGGCGGCGGCCCGGCCCATGGTGTAGGCGGGGTAGTCGTCGTCATCGAGACGGCCGTCGAACGACTCGTGTGCGGTCATTGAACCTCTCTGTGGAACGCGTCGAGGGGCCCTGGTGCCGTACGGCACCAAGGCCCCGAAGGAACTGCTACACCATCTGCCGGCCCTCGTGCTGCGCCGGCTTTCTGTTTCCGCGGACCTGGCCTGAACTCGGCCGGGGGCGCGGGGATCGCGGTTGCTTGACCGGAGACCACCTCACTATCGATGTCCTGCGGTACCCGGGCTCAGACTCACGGCCCGGGCGATCCTGATGGCGGTCAACTCCTCCGTTCTTTCCCTCTGAATCGATCACTGCGGTACTGCGGTACTGCGTACTGCGGAACTGCTGTGGCAGCCCCTGATCACTGCGGGCCACCCGGTCCGGTCGTCAGTCCCGTCGCCGTCATACAACAACCCTGGCTTCGGCACTCCACCACCGGACCGTTCTGCGCACTGCGTGTGTACTTGTACTGGTGCCCGGCAGTTCGTCTCTCCGGGCCTTGCTCGATCTCGGCTACAAGAGAAACCATAGCCAGGTTGCAAGCGAATGTCTACTGTGGCCGTGATAGATTTTCGCGCGTTCGACGGGAAGGTAATCGGATTCGAACGTGACCGAGCCGACGAGTGCACCGTGACCGCCTGGACCCGTGACAATGCGGCCGATCCGCGCAGCACGTTGCCCGCACCCGCCAACCATCGACCCGTCAACGGGCGTCGAGGAGCCACGCCCCCTCTCCAAGGAGTGATCCACCATGGCCGAACACCCTCCCCGGGAGGCCGGCGGCGAGGACATCGCCGTAGAGGTTCTGGACCATGCCGTCGCGGTCAGGCCCACCGGCGAACTCGACATCGAGACGACACCCTCCCTGCAGCTCGCCCTCACCGAGGCTCTCTCCCACGCCTCACCGGCCAGGCCCTTGGTGGTCGACTGCAGCCGCCTCACCTTCTGCGACTCCTCGGCACTCAACGCCTTCCTCGGAGCGCGACGCGCAGCGCAGGACACCGACACCGTCGTCCGACTGGCAGCTGCCAACAGCCAGCTCCTGCGCCTCCTGGAGATGACCGGCACCCTGCCGCTGTTCCCCGTGGACCAGGACCCGCCGACTTCCGGCCGCTTGCCGACAGGCTCCCCCGACGGGCTTCCCTGTTAGGTAAACCGGTGCTGTGCGGGCGGCGTCGGCGTACGGCGTAGGCGGGTCGCCTTTCCGTGCCAAACCCCCGTCACGGAGGAGGCGCGCCGCGCCGCACCGGGTACACGGCGTCAGGGTGGCCGGCCGCGCCGCCCGATACACCGATGCTGAGGAGGACCCGGTGGACGGGATCGTGCTGCTCAAGGAAGACCACAAGACGGTGGAGAAGCTGTTCAAGCAGTTCGAGAAGGCCGGCGACGACGCGCACGCCGAGAAGCGGAAGATCGCCGACCAGGTGATCGACGAACTCACCACGCACACCTGGATCGAGGAGAAGATCTTCTACCCGGCCGCCCGGGAGGCCGCTCCCGACACCGAGGACCACGTCCTCGAAAGCGTCGAGGAGCACCACGTCGTCCTGTGGATGCTCTCCGAACTCAAGGGCCTCGACCCGAGCGACGAGCGGTTCGACGCCAAGATGTCCGTCCTCATGGAGAACGTGCGCCATCACGTCGAGGAGGAGGAGAAGGAGTGGTTCCCCGACGTCCGCAAGGCCATGGGCCGCAACCGCCTCACCGAACTCGGCGAACGGATGGAGCGGGCCAAGAAGAAGGCCCCGGGGGACCCCCTCGCCGTTCCCAGCGCCGGCCGGTAACGCAGTGTGGCCCGGACTCGACGAGTCCGGGCCACGTTCACTGGGGCACTCAGGCGGGGCGTCCGCCGAAGGGGGCGCCGGTGCCGTAGTAGGTGCCCAGCTCCTCGCGATAGCCGGCGTTGCCGAGGTGCTGGTCCCGATGGAACTCGGGAGCGTCCTTGATCTGGCCCTTGGTCCGGTCGACGTGGATCTTCCGCTCCTCCGGGTCGATGCTGACGACGGTGCTCGCCGGCAGCAGGACCTCCTTGCCGAAGATCCAGACCCCGGTGTCGACCACCAGGTAGGCGTCACCGACCTCGTCGGAGTGCTTGTCCACCTTGCCGATGCCGCCGTCCGTTGCCTCGACCTTGTAGCCGGTCAGGTCGGTACCGGCCAGGTGGCCCGAAGTCGACTTGTAATTCCACACATGCTCAGTCACGCGAAAACAACTCCTTTGCTGACAAGGGCGGCGAGCTTGAATCGCCGTTACACCATTACGTGGTTGCGCCGTTATGCCGACACTCGGTGGACTACCAGCGGTACCAGCGGCCATTGCTGCCGGCGGGCCGGGCGACGAAGCCGACCAGCCACACCACCAGCACGATCACCGCAACCCACCACAGGGCTTTCAGCGCGAACCCCGCGCCGAAGAGGAGCAGGGCCAGCAGAAGAACAAGAAGCAGGGGAACCATGTGAATCAACCTCCGAAGTCGCGGTTGCCCCTGCCCTCCGACTTCAAACGCCCGAACTCGCGGACCGCTCGCGAGCGTTCCGGGTGCCCGGGTGCCCGGGTGCCCGGGTGCCCGGGTGCCCGGGGAATGATCCGCGGCCGTCCACGGGACAGCCCTCAGGGCCTTTCGGCGGCCTGGCGAAGCAGGTCGACTGGTTGGTCGACGGCCGTCGACCTGGTCTTCATCCCGTACGGCTCCTGTTCGTCCTCGTTGAGCACTTCCCGGCTGTCCGGGTCGCGGGCGATGTGGACCTGCATGTAGGGGACGGTGTCTCCGGGTGCGAAGAGTTTGCCCTCGTGCCATTTCGGAATCACCCACCACATGGCCGCCCAGTCGGGGGCCTGGGTCATGTTCATGATCGCGCTGCTGCGGTAGATCCTCGACCGGTAGCGAAAGAAGTCATCGCCCGGGTTCGCGAGCCACCGTGGCGCATCCCAAAGGTGCTTGCGGCCGGCGGAATCCACGTCCCACGAATACTCGATCGACTGCGGGTAACTGTTGGCGAGTTTGCAGCGGTCCGCCCGGATGAATGAGATGTCCGCGGAGAGCTGGACGCGGCCTTGCCCGGAATTCAACGGCACTTCGATGACGGCATCCTTGGAGAAGTCGTCCCCGGGGTCGAGGCGGCTGCCCGCGGAGGTGATCTGTCCTGCCGCCAGCATCCGGGCGGGGCGGTCGAAGTCCTCGTGGCGGTAAGTGTCCCAGCCGTCGCCCAGTTCGTCCCGCCACCGTGCCGGTCCGGTGCCCTTCTCGCGGAAGGTGCTCGGCCAGATCGTGGCCGACCACCGCGTTCCGATGACGAAGATGCTGATGGTCCCCTCGTTGCGGAACGTGAAGTGCGCCGGTACGTACAGAGTGGTGCGGGCGGCGTTCAGGGCCGGCTTCCCGAAGGAGGCCATGAACGGGACTTCGGGCGGGGCGACGTACGGCGTGTACATGGCGGAGTAGGCCACGCTCGCGGCTGGTGACGGTCACGATGACGACGCCCGGCAGTACGCACTGCCCCGAGTACCGGGTGGCCCGCTTGCCCCAGTGGTCGAAGACCGCCGCCGCCGCGACCGCCTCCAGCAGCGCGCCGGTCAGGAAGACCACCCCCATGACCCGCCCGCCGGAGGTCAGTGCCCTGAGCGCGTCCGAGAGCCCCACCCGGAACAGCACGGCGGCCGACACGAGGAGCCCGAGCATCATGAAGCAGCCTTGAGCGCGCCGCCACCGGGCGCGGTCCGGCCACAGGCCCGGGTCCGCCCGCCACCGGACCTCCCCCGGATGCCCGAGGTCGATGTCCGCCGGCACCCCGGCCCGCCGCAGCACCCGGTGCAGATCCCGCGGCGACCACGCCCGCCCCACGGTCTTCCCCGCGACGCTGACCTCGCGCAGCCCCCGACTGTCGGGTGCGTACACGATGACCTGCGGCCGACTGGACGTCATGCCCCCAGCATCTGCGCGCCGCAAGAGCCCCGCAGCCTGCCTGGCCATCCGGGTGACCCCACCCCCCGGCTGCCCAGGCCGGGGCTCTCAGATCTCGTCGGAGTGGGTGCCGCTGCCGGCCAGCGTCCTGCTGGTGGCCAGCCAGGACCGGGCGGGGCCGGCGGGTGCTGCCGTGTCCACGGTGAGGTGGAGGCGGGTGGCCCCGTCGCTGCCGGGGTAGCTGCGCTGTTCCATTCCGGCGAAGCAGTAGCGCAGTGCCTCCGCGACCGCGCGGGCGGCTTCGGGTGTGCGCGCGATGATCCGGACCTCGGCGTGTTCGGGCGACGGCAGTGCCTGGGTCTCCATGTGCTTCACGTGGCCTGTTCCCTTCGTGGTGGGCGGAGAGGCCGGCGGGCGGCCCCGGTCAGCAGGAAGGTCCGTTCCTTACGGATCGGGATCGGCATCCGTGCGGTGGGCTCGACGACTGGTGCCGTCCGGCTGACCGGGAGGTTTCGGCAGGGGCTCGTTGAAGTGGTAGGCCGCGATCCGCGCGTCGTGCTGCGCGTTGAGCCGGTGGATCAAGCGCATTCCGATGCCGGTCATGAGGATGATCGCTGCGATGAGGACGAGGGTCTCCACGGAGCTCACCTCCCACTGCTTGAGGGCGACGGGACGGCCTTTCGGTCCATCCGGTTCCCGAAGGGGGACATGCAGGCCCCTCCTTCGCTCTCCCAGGTGGCCTCCCGGCGTCCGGCGTCCTGGATGCCGCGCCCGATGACGGTTTCGTTGGCCATCAGGACGCCGGCGGTGAGGACGCTGCCCGGGATGGCGGCGGCGGCCATCAGCCGGGCCGCGGCCGCGGGCCCCGTCTCGGGCGGGACCACCAGCACGTCCCAGCGGCCGACGGCGTAGGAGAGCAGGATCAGCTTGTCGGGGTCCTGTTCGTTGAACCAGCCCACGTGCACCGTGCGCCCGTGTACGGGAACCGTGTGCGGGATGACCGGCCAGCGGCCGGGGTTCACGCTGACGCGGGTGATGCGCCCCCACGGCTCTTCCAGAGCGGCGGCGAGGGCTGGGAGCTCGGCTTCGAGGTCACGGGAGTACGGCCACCAGGCACCGTCCAGCTGACCCGCGAGCGTGCTGTTCCGCGTGAGTGACAGGCGCGCCGGGCGTGTGGGTGCACGTGTCCGGTCGCCGGCGCGGTCAAGGGTCGTGGTCATGTCGCGGACCCGTCCCCGGGCCGTTCGAGAACGGCCCGGCGCAGTGATCGCCGGAAACGACGTCCGCGTGGGAGCGGGTGTGCGAAATACTCCCGGTCTCTCCACGGTACTCCGTTCGCGGTCCCGGAGCTGTTCTGACCAGGTGCTTTCCGGCGGCTCACCTGCAGCCTCAGCGGCCGAGGAACCGTTCGACAGCTGCGGCGACGGCCTCGGGAGACTCCTCCGGTGCGTAGTGCCCGGTGTTCGGGAGCACCTCGAGCTGGGCATTCGGGTACCACTGCATCCAAGTGGCCCGCATGGCCTCGGCCCCCAGCACGGGGTCGTTCGCCCCTGCGAGGAGGAGGACCGGGGCCGGGTTGCCTTCCACCCGCTCGTGGAAGTCGACGCGCGCCCAGGAGTCCAGGTACGTGCGGAAGGCCCTCGCCGAGGAGCGCCCCACCGAGCGGCTGACCATGGCGTCCAGCCATGCGCTGTCGCGCTGCCCGCCGGTGGTGTGGTCGATGATCGCCCTGCGGTTGCCGGGATTCTTCGCGGCTCCGGCGAAGAGCTCCCACATCTCACCCTCGAGCGGGAAACCGGACGCGGGCACCGCCGAGATGCCGATGATCGAGCGGATCCGCGAGGGGTTGTTCAGCAGCATCAGCTGGGCCGCCTTGGCGCCCATGGAGTGGCCGACGACCGAGAAGGACTCCCAGCCCAGGTGGTCGGCCACGGCGAGGGCGTCCTCGGCGACCTCCTCCATCGTGAAGGTGCCGTCGGTGTCGATCGCCTCGCCGTACCCCCGGCAGTCCAGGAACGCGTAGCTGAACGCGTCCCCGTTCAAGTGCCCGCGCATCGGGTCGAAGCTCGACCGGTCGCCGAACCAGTTGTGCAGCAGGAGGGCTCGTTCGGAGCCGGTGCCCAGTACGTCGTGCGCAATGACCTGTCCTGTCACAACATCCCCTGCTCGTCCGGTGATCGCGTACGGCCGGCGGTCACCGGCGAGCAAGTCTTGCGACCTCCGTCAGGCGATGGCAACGCGACACCCCGCGCGGCGGGGGTTGCTCCCAAGCCGTCGGCTGACCTTGCGAATCAGGCGGACTGTCGCACGCTTACGCGTCGGGCTGCGGAGGCGGGGCTGCGTCGACCGCGGGAGGCGGTGGTGCGCTTGGGGCGTTCGGATACGGGTGCGGTGATGGTGA
>NZ_JBHWVJ010000103.1:0-25227 GCF_042736725.1 Streptomyces sp. NPDC060028
CACGCCGTCGCCGAGGATGCCTTCGACTGTGAAGTTCAGGGCGCGCAGGTGCGGGAGGGGGTGGCGGGTGACGGGGAGACCGGAGGTCTCGGGGAGCAGGGTGCGGAAGGTGTCGGTGGTGAGGGTGGCTTGCAGCCAGCGCCAGGCGGCGTCCGTCTCGACCCAGAGGCCGACGTTGGCGTCACCGCCCTTGTCTCCGCTGCGGGCCCCGGCCACCGCCCCCAGCGGGGCGCGGCGGGTGGGCACCGGGGCTTCGCCCCGGACCCCTTCGGGGGCTCCGCCCCCGGACCCCCGCGCCTCAAACGCCGGCGGGGCTTGATGTGCGCGGAGCTCCCTCGGCGGGACCGAGTGTGCGCTGAGCTCCGCCGACGGGGCCTGATGTCCGCGGAGCTCCGTCGGCGGGGACGAGTGTGCGCGGAGCTCCGCCGACGGGGCTGGGCGTGCGCTGAGCTCCGTCGGCGGGGACGAGTCTGCGCGGAGCTCCCTCGGCGGGGGTGGGGCGGTGCCGGGCCGCGGGGGCGGGGCCGTCGATACGCGGGTTGCGTCGGGCAGGACCGCCACGTGGGCGACCGAGGACGCCGGGACGAAGCCCGCGCTGAAGACCCCGTACGGCTGGGCCGGGCCGGGCGGGGAGGTGACGTGGAAGCCCGGGTAGCTGCCCAGGGCCAGTTCCACGGCCGCCGAGGTCAGGGCGCGGCCCACGCGGTCCGGGGACGGGTCGCGGACCACCAGGCGCAGCAGCGCGCTCGCGGTCTCCTCGGTCGCCGCGTCCTCGTGGTCCGTGCGGGACAGGGTCCAGTCGGCCGACGCCACGCCCTCCAGCAGCTCCGACAGCTGCCCCCGCACCAGTGCGGCCTTGGCCTCGATGTCCAGGCCGGTCAGGACGAAGACCACCTCGTTGCGCCAGCCGCCGATGCGGGTGACGCCCACCTTGAGGCAGGACGGCGGGGGTTCGCCCTGGACTCCCGTGACGGCGACCCGGTCCCGGCCCGCCTGGGTCAGGCGGACCGTGTCCAGGCGGGCCGTCACGTCCGGGCCGAGGTAGCGGACGCCCTGGGTCTCGTACAGCAGTTGGGCCGTGACCGTTCCCGTCGTGACCGTCCCGCCCGTGCCCGGGTGTTTGGTGATCACCGCCGAGCCGTCCTCGGAGATCTCGGCCAGCGGGAAGCCCGGCCGGGACACGTCGTGGCGGGTGAAGAAGGCGTAGTTGCCGCCCGTGGCCTGGGTGCCGCATTCCAGTACGTGGCCCGCCACCACCGCGCCCGCCAGCCGGTCGTGGTCGTCGGGAGCCCAGTCGAACCACCAGGCCGCCGGGCCGCTGACCAGCGCCGCGTCCGTGACCCTGCCGGTCACCACCACGTCGGCGCCCGCGCGCAGGCAGGCCGTGATCCCGGCGCCGCCGAGGTAGGCGTTCGCGGTGAGCGCGCCCTCCGCGTACGGCATGAGGTCGTCGCCCTCGACGTGCGCGACCGAGACGGGGATGCCCAGCTTCGCCGCGAGTTCGCGTACGGCCGCGGCGAGTCCGGCCGGGTGGAGGCCGCCCGCGTTCGCGACGATCCGTACGCCCCGCTCGTGCGCGAGGCCCAGGCCTTCCTCCAACTGCCGTAGGAAGGTCTTGGCGTAGCCCAGTTCCGGGTTCTTGAGCCGGTCGCGGCCCAGGATCAGCATGGTCAGCTCGGCCAGGTAGTCCCCGGTCACCACGTCCAGCGGGCCACCGGTCAGCATCTCGCGCAGTGCGCTGAAGCGGTCGCCGTAGAACCCCGACGCGTTGCCGATGCGCAGGGGCCGGCGCGGGTCCCGCGTCACCGCGAGGCCCCCGGCGCGCGGCCCGGGCCGGCCGGACCCGCGAAGGCCTGGGCGATGTCCAGCCAGCGGTCGGCGTCGGCTCCGGTGGCCGTCAGGACCAGGTCGGCGCGGTGCGCCCGCTGGGTCACGAGCAGGCAGAAGTCCAGCGCCGGGCCCGTGACGCGCTGCGGGGCGTCCTCGGGGCCGTACGCCCACACCCCCGCGCCGTCGGGGGCGGTCAGCTCCACCCGGAACTGCTCGGCGGGCGCGGGCAGTGCGCGTACCGCGTAGGCGTAGTCCCGGGCCCGTACGCCGATGCGGGCCACGTGCCGCAGCCGCGCCGTCGGGGTGCGGCGCACGCCCAGCGCGTCGGCGACGTCCTGGCCGTGCGCCCAGGTCTCCATGAGGCGGGCCGACGCCATCGAGGCGGCCTTCATCGGCGGCCCGTACCAGGGGAAGCGGGTGTCGGGCGAGGCTGCGGCGAGCGCCTCGTCGAGGGCGCCACGGCCGGCCCGCCAGCGGGCGAGCAGCTCGGCGGGCGGCATTGCGGCGCCCTCCTCGGCCCCCTCGTCTACGAAGGAGTCGGGGGCCGCCAGGGCCTCCTCGACCATGCCCGCGAAGCCGGCGGCGTCGGTGAGGGAGACCAGCGCGGCCCGGTCGGTCCAGTGCAGGTGGGCGATCTGGTGGGCGACGGTCCAGCCGCTCGCGGGGGTGGGCTTCGCCCAGCCCGCCTCGGACAATTCCCGTACCAGGGCATCGAGTTCCCGTCCCTCCTCGCGGAGATCTGCGAAGACGGCGACGGCGGACGGATCGGGCACGGTGCGCTCCCCTCTCGGCGTGAGGGGAAGACTGGCAGCCGCCAGGAAAACAATCAAGCGTGCTTGCATTATTTTCTGCTCTTCAGAAAATTCGCGCCACCGGCTACAACTCGCCCCGCCGCGGCCTGAATTGAAAGCTCCGCTGGTGTCCGCGGGGGCGCCCGGGTGTCGTGGAAGGAGCGGAGGGGGGCGATTCAGGCCGTAAGCCGGAAACTCGCGATACGTCACCGGATGTCCCGCCGATACTGGGCGCTCCGCTCCGGGCCCGGGCGGCGCCCGACACCGCGTACCAGCGTCCATGTCACTCGACCGTCTCGAAGATGAGGATGAACTGACGTGACTCCAGCCGCCTTCTCCGCCTCCTCCTCCGGCCCGGCCTCCTTCTCCCTCTATCCCGAACTCGACGCGACCACCCTCGGCGCCTTCGTCACCGCCCTGGAGACCGGGGACGTCACCGGCCTCGCCCCCGCCCGCGCCGCCGACGTCGCGGACGTCCGGTCCGTCGCCGTCTTCGGCCGCGCCAAGGTGCCCGGCGCCGACGGGGACCTGCTCGACGCCGCACTGTGGCGGCACACCGGGAGCGGGCCGCGCCCGGTGATCGTGATGCCCTCCCCGTGGACGAACCTGGGCTGGCTCGTCTACGCGGTCCAGGCGAGCATCTTCGCGGCGCGCGGCTACAACGTCCTCGCCTACACCACCCGGGGGTTCGCCGCCTCCGAAGGCCTGGTGGACGTCGCGGGTCCGCTCGACGTCGCCGACGGCAGCCGGGCGCTGGAGTACCTCGTCGGTCGCACCGCCGGGCCGGTGACGAAGGTCGGCTTCCTCGGGGACTCGTACGGCTCCGGCATCAGTCAGCTCGTCGCCGCGCACGACACCCGCGTGGACGCCGTGGCGGCCCTGAGCACCTGGGGCGATCTCGGGGAGGCCTTCTACGAGAACTCCACGCGCCACGTGGCCGCCGTGGAGGCGCTGCTCGCCGCGGCCGCGAAGGCGCGGCTGAGCCCTCAGACGCAGGCCGTCTTCGAGAACGTCCTCGCCAACCGCGACGTCGAGGGCACGCTGCGGTGGGCGGAGCCGCGCTCGCCCTTCACCCACATCAAGGAGCTCAACCGCCGCCAGGTGCCGGTCTTCTTCGCGCAGGCCTGGCACGAGACGCTCTTCCCCGGCAACCAGACCCTGCGGATGTTCAACGAGCTGACCGGCCCCAAGCGCATCGACCTCTCCATCGGCGACCACTCCGGCCCCGAGATGAGCGGCATGCTCGGGCTGCCCAACCGGATCTGGACGGACGCCCACCGGTGGTTCGACCACCACCTCAAGGACATCGACAACGCCGTCGCCGAGGAGGGGCAGGTGCTGAGCGAGGTCATGTGGAACCAGACCCTGGAAGCCCGCCCCGCCTGGAGCGCGGTGACCCGGGACGTCCGCCGGCTGTTCCTGACCGGCGGCGGGGAACTCGCCCCGGACCCGGAGGCCGGCTGGAGCGCGGGCGTGCTGTGCGGTGTGGACACCCCGGCGACCGTCGCCGACGCCGTGGTGACGGGCGGCCTGGCGGAGCTGGCGGGGCGCCCGAAGGCGTACCCGACCGGCGACATCGACCGCACCGTGGCCGCGGTGTGGGCCTCGGCGCCGGGCGAGGAGGTCACCCGGCTGCGCGGCATACCCCGGCTGCGGGTGACGTACCGGGCGGCGAACCCGGGCTCCACCTTCGTCGCGTACCTCTTCGACGTGGGCCCCGACGACACGGCCCACATCATCACGCACGCCCCGTACACCGACCTCGACTCGGCACCGGACAGCCTGATCAGCGCGGACCTCGAACTCCAGGCCACGGCGTACGACGTACCGCGCGGGCACCGGGTGGCGCTGGTGGTGGACGCGCGCGATCCGTTCTACGGGGACGCCAACCTGCCGCGCGCGACGCTGGCGTTCACCTCGCCCGAGGCTACGCCGTCGTACGTGGACCTGCCGCTCGGGTGACGACACCCGTGCCCGTGCCCCGCCGCTCCCCCGTGGGCGGCGGGGCACGGGCACGCCTGTGGCCGCTCAGGCGGCAGTGCGGGTGAAGTCCATCGTCCAGTTACGGACCCAGGTCGCGCCCCCGTCGTCGGAGAAGAACTGCTCCCACCGCGGGGAGTCCGTACGGGTGCGGGTCCACTCGAAGCGCACCTGGACGGCCTTGCCGTCGTGCGTGTCCTCGCCCGTGAAGATGCCGGATCCGGCGTTGCCGCCGTTGCCTCCGTTGCCGTCGAAACGGCCGGTCACTGGCGGGAAGAGGGTGCCGGTGCGGCAGCTCGCCCAGTGCAGGCTCCACTGCCCGCGCTCGTGGTCGTACAGGCGCAGGGTGAGCCCCGCGAACCCCTTCGTCGGGAACTCGATCTCGTCGAAGCCAGCCCCGCCGTCGAAGTGCCGGGTGGCGCGCGACACCGCCGGGAACTCCTCCCACTCGCTGTCCGCGTCGAGGAAGTCGGTGCGCCGGCGGTTGGCGACGTCCCAGGTGCCGACGAGGAAGTCGAAGTCGTCCATGTGCGAGTCCCCTGTTTTCTTTCGTGGTGATGGGGGAACGGTAGGACGGCTCCACTGACATCATCTGTCAGTGAAGTCCAGCCGCCTGCTCTCGATCCTGCTGCTGCTCCAGACCCGCGGCCGGATGACCGCCGCCGAGCTCGCGCGGGAGCTGGAGGTGTCCGTACGTACGGTCTACCGCGACGCGGAGGCCCTGACGGCCGCAGGCGTGCCGGTCTACGGGGACGCCGGCCACAGCGGCGGCTACCAGCTCCTCGACGGCTACCGGACCCGGCTGACCGGCCTCACCTCGGGTGAGGCGGAAGCACTGTTCCTGAGCGGGATGCCGGGCCCCGCGGCCGAACTCGGGCTCGGGCAGGCCCTGTCGGCGGCCCAGCTGAAACTGCGGGCGGCGCTGCCCGCGGAGCTGCGCGAGCAGGCGGACCGGATGCGGCTGCGGTTCCACCTGGACGCGCCGGGCTGGTACGCGGAACACGAGGAGACCCCGCACCTGGGGCGGGTCGCCGACGCGGTGTGGCGGGGGCGGGTGATCGAGGTCCGCTACCGGCGGTGGAAGGAGCCGCAGGAGGTGGACCGGCGCCTGGCCCCGTACGGGCTGGTCCTGAAGGCGGGGCGCTGGTACCTGGTCGCGGGCCCGGAGGGACCGCGGACGTACCGGGTGGACCAGATCCTCGAACTCCGGGAGACGGCGGAGGTCTCGGAGCTGCCGGAGGGCTTCGACCTGGCGGCGCACTGGCGGCGCACCCGGGCCGACTTCCTCGAGCGGCTGTACCCGGAGGAGGCCCTGGTACGCCTCTCCGCGCGGGCCGCGGCACGGCTCACGGGCGCCCAGGCCCGGGCCCTGGCGGACGGCGGCACCCCGGACCCGGAGCTCCCGGGCTGGACCCGGGCGGTCCTCCCGATCGAGTCGGCGGCGCAGGCCCGGTCCCAGTTCCTGTCCCTGGGGCCGGACGCGGAGATCCTGGCCCCCGCGCCCCTACGGGACTCCCTCCGCTCCGCCCTGTCGGCCATGACGGCCCGCTACGCCTGAGGCCTTGCGGTCAGCGCCCGACGGGGCGGCTCGGATCATCGAGCCCCGGCGGCGGGGGGTGACGCCGAGTGCGCCGCCGGTCACAGCACTAGGACGCCCGGCGGGTCTGGGCGCGGACCGCGCCCATGCTCGCCACGATGACCAGGGCTATGGCCGCCGCGTCCAGTGCCGACAGGGCCTGGTGCAGGACCAGGAAGCCGGCCGTCGCGGCGATGGCGGGCTCCAGGCTCATCAGGATCGCGAAGGTCGGGGCCGGCAGCCGGCGCAGCGCCAGCAGCTCCAGCGTGTACGGCAGGACCGAGGACAGTACGGCCACGCCCGCGCCCAGGGCGAGGGTGCTCGGCGCGAGGAGCGCGGAGCCCGCCTCGATCACGCCCAGCGGGAGGGACAGGACCGCCGCGACCGCCATCGCCAGGGCCAGCCCGTCCGCCTGCGGGAAGCGTCGGCCGGTGCGGGCACTGAAGACGATGTACGCCGCCCACATCACGCCCGCGCCCAGCGCGAAGCCCGCGCCCAGCGGGTCGAGGCCGCCGAAGCCGCCGCCGCCGTGGCTGGAGAGCAGGACCACGCCGGCCAGGGCCAGGGCCGCCCACAGCACGTTCATCAGGCGGCGGGACACGAAGACGGACAGGGCCAGCGGGCCGAGGACCTCCAGGGTGACGGCCGGGCCGAGCGGGATACGGTCGACGGCCTGGTAGAAGAGGCCGTTCATGGCGGCCATCGTCACGCCGAACCACACCACGGTGGTCCAGTCGGCGCGGGTGTGGCCGCGCAACTTGGGCCGGCACAGGAGCAGCAGCACCAGCGCCGCCACCGCCAGCCGCAGCGTGACCACGCCCGCCGCGCCCGCCCTGGGCATGATCAGCACCGCGAGGGCGGCCCCGAACTGCACCGAGATTCCCGCCGCGACCACCAGCGCGACCGGCCCGAGGCCGCCGGCACCCTGGGCGGGGCGCGGGCCGCGCGGGCCCGCGGCGGGGGTGGCGGAAGAGACGACGGACGAGGCGGACGGGGCGGACCAGGCGGCGGGATCCGTCACGGGAGAAGGGGACGGGCAGGGTGCGGGCAGTGCGGGCATCTCTCCAGGCTACGACGTCCGTAAGGACCGTGCAGCAGTGTTCTGCCTTACATTGCGCACACCCCCTTAACCTCCCCTACAGCTTCTTCAAGCCACCCGTCTCATCCGGTGGACTCGCCTCGAAGCCCCGGACCAGGACCCGATACGCTCCGCTCGTGGCCGAGATCCAGATTCCCGCTGACATCAAGCCCGCCGACGGACGCTTCGGCGCGGGCCCCTCCAAGGTGCGGACCGAGGCGCTGGACGCCCTGGCCGCCACCGGTACCTCCCTGCTCGGAACCTCGCACCGCCAGGCCCCGGTCAAGAACCTGGTCGGCTCGGTGCGCCAGGGCATCCGGGACCTCTTCTCCCTCCCCGAGGGCTACGAGGTGATCCTGGGCAACGGCGGCTCCACCGCCTTCTGGGACATCGCGACCGCCGGTCTCATCGAGCGGAAGTCGCAGCACCTCACCTTCGGTGAGTTCTCGTCCAAGTTCGCCTCGGCCGCGAAGTCCGCGCCGTGGCTGGACGCGCCGTCCGTGATCTCCTCCGAGCCGGGTACGCACCCGGAGCCGGTGGCGGAGGCGGGCGTGGACGTCTACGCGTACACCCACAACGAGACCTCGACGGGTGTCGCGGCGCCGATCAAGCGCGTCGCGGGCGCCGACGCCGGTTCGCTCGTTCTGGTGGACGCGACCTCGGGCGCCGGCGGTCTGCCGGTGGACATCACCGAGAGCGACGTCTACTACTTCGCCCCGCAGAAGTCCTTCGCCTCCGAAGGCGGCCTGTGGTTGGCCGCGTTCTCCCCGGCGGCCCTGGAGCGCGCCGCGCGCGTGCACGCTTCCGGCAGCCGGCACATCCCGGAGTTCTTCTCGCTGCCGACGGCGATCGACAACTCGCTGAAGAACCAGACGTACAACACCCCGGCGCTCTCCACCCTCTTCCTGCTGAACCAGCAGCTGGAGTGGATGAACAGCCAGGGCGGCCTGGAGTTCACGACCGGCCGTACGGCGACCAGCGCGCGCAACCTGTACGGCTGGGCGGAGGCGTCGAAGTACGCCAACCCCTTCGTCCAGGACGCCGACAAGCGCTCCGCCGTCATCGGCACGATCGACTTCTCCGACGACATCGACGCGGCCGCGGTCGCCAAGGTGCTGCGCGCCAACGGCATCGTGGACACCGAGCCGTACCGCAAGCTCGGCCGCAACCAGCTCCGTATCGCGATGTTCCCGGCGATCGACCCGGCGGATGTGCAGGCGCTGACCACGTGCATCGACTACGTGATCGAACAGCTCTGACGGGCAATCCCTGAACCATCCGAACCATCTGGAGCCCCCGGCGACCCCGCGTCGCCGGGGGCTCCGGCGTTCCTTCCGGGTCCGGGGACTTCGCCTTTGACGTTCCTCGTGGGCCCCGGGACCTTGGTCCCCAAAATGCGGGCAAAGAGCCCGTAAACGGAGGATCCCAGCCGCCTCAGCGGCCTGCGCCTTTATGCCGGAGGACCTTCGGCGGCGCCGCGCCCGGCCGCCCCGGGGCCCGCAACCAAACGCCCGGGATGTCCCTCATGTCTGGTGTGCCGGGAAAAACCCGGCCCGTTCAGGAGGAGACCTCATGCGCAAGGCACTCACCATCTCGGCGATCGCCCTCGTCTCGTCGATGGCTTTCGGCGGCGCGGCCACCGCCTTCGCCGCCGACACCCCGCCGGCGGCCCCGAAGACCAGCTCCGGCCCGAGCCCCCGCGCGGACGCCACGGGCCTGAAGCTGTCGGCCTCCACGGCCCGGCCGGGCGACTCCGTCCGGTTCTCGACGGACGTCCCCGACGGCTCGACGAACCTCTCCGTCTCCTCCAAGGCCCTGGGCGAGGTGAAGATGACCGACGGCCGCGGCGGCACCGCCAAGGCCGTCAAGGTCGAGGACGGCACCTACGGCGTCTCCCTCACCGGAACCGGCCCCGACGGCAGGAAGATCCAGGCCACCGCCGAACTGACCGTCAAGGCGGACGAGCCGGCCCCCGAGCCCACCCCGCAGGCCTCCGGCGTGAACCTGTCCACCGACTTCGGCCGCCCCGGCGACAAGGTCGTCGTCACCATCAAGACCTCCGAGAAGAGCGCCTTCGTCACGTCCGACGCCTTCGGCGGCCAGGTCGGGCTGAAGAACGCCGGCAACGGCACCTTCACCGGCACCGCGATCGTCGCCAAGGACGTCAAGACCGGCTACTACGGCGTCCAGGCCTTCGCCGGCGGCAAGCGGTTCGACACCGTGAAGTTCTCCACCGAGGGCGCCGGCACCACGCCGGACGTGAAGCCGCTGAAGCCGCTGAAGCCGCTGAATCCGAGCGAGCACAAGAAGCCCAAGGGCTCCGTGAACACCGGCCAGGCCCCGGTCGGATACCTCGACTCCGAGACCAGCAATGGCTGAGCGCACCACCACCCCCCTCCGCCGGGGCGGCCGCGCACGCCGCGTCGCCGCCCTGGCGGGGGCCTCGGCCCTCGCCGTGGCCCTCGCCTCCGGCTGCTCCTCGGGCGGCGCCGCCAAGGACGCGGGCGCGGGGACGGGGACGGGCACGGCAGCGAACGCCGCGGCAGCCTCCTCCCTCGCACCCTCCGTCCCGGACCGCGTGGAGATCCCCGGCATCAAGGTGGACGCCCCGCTCGACACCGTCGGCCTGGACGCCAAGGGCGAGATGCAGGAGCCGGACTTCGCCAAGCCCGAGGACGCCGCCTGGTACAAGGAGGGCCCCACCCCCGGCGAGCCGGGCGCGGCCGCCATCGTCGGCCACATGGACACCCCACAGGCCCCCCGGGCCGTCTTCCACAACCTCAAGGAGCTGAAGAAGGACCAGAAGATCGAGGTCCACCGGGAGGACGGCAGCACCGCCGTGTTCGCCGTCGACGACGTACAGACCTTCAAGAAGGACGCCTTCCCGACCGACAAGGTCTACGGCGACACCCGCGGCAAGGCCGAGCTCCGCCTGATCACCTGCGGCGGCAACCTCACCCCGGACCGCCACTGGGATGCCAACGTCGTGGTGTTCGCCCACCTCACCGGCAAGGCGTAGGCATTTCACGCGATATCTTCAGGAGGTTCGGGGCAGGTTCGAAGGCCCGGCATCCTTGAAGACGGCACAGCTGGAGGCAGCGGCGTGAGCGTGCGAGTAACGGCGGCCCAGAGCGGCGTGGACCCCTTCGGCACGGCCCGGCTGCGACGCGGGGTGCTCGACGCGTGGGGCGCGGGCCCGGCCCGCTTCCGCGAGGACGCCAACGCCGAGGAGGATCTGGCGCTCGGCGGCTACCGGGACCGGCTCGTCATCGAGCTGGCGCAGAACGCCGCCGACGCCGCGGCCCGCGCCCGGGTCCCCGGCCGGCTGCGGCTCACCCTGCACCCCGGCAGCCCGGACGAGGGCGGCCACGCCGTGCTCGCCGTCGCCAACACCGGGGCCCCGCTGGACGCGACGGGCGTGGAGTCGCTGAGCACGCTGCGGGCCTCCGCCAAGCGGGAGCCCACCCGGAGCGCCGGTGCCGACGGCTCGGGCGGTTCCGGGGACACCGTCGGCCGCTTCGGCGTCGGCTTCGCCGCCGTCCTCGCCGTCACCGACGAGCCCGCGGTCCTCGGCCGCCACGGCGGAGTGCGCTGGTCGCTGCCCGAGGCCCGCGAACTGGCCCGGGGCGCCGCCGTCGGCAGCCCCGGCCTCGGTGACGAGCTGCGCCGCCGCGACGGGCACGTCCCGCTGCTGCGCCTCCCGCTGCCCGCCGAGGGCACCGCGCCCGACGCGTACGACACCGTCGTGGTCCTCCCGCTGCGCGACGCCGCCGCCGAGGAGCTCGCCGAACGCCTCCTCGCCGGCATCGACGACGCCCTGCTCCTGACCCTGCCCGGCCTGCACGAGGTCATCGTCGACACCCCCGCCGGGGGTGTGCGGACCCTGCTGCGCCGCGCCGAAGGCCCGTACACCGTCATCGAGGACTCCGCCGGCCGGACCCGCCGCTGGCGCACCGTCCGCCACGGCGGCCCCATCGAGCGGGCGCTGCTCGCGGACCGGCCCGTCGAGGAACGGCTGCGGCCCGTCTGGACCGTCTCCTGGGCCGTGCCCGTCGACGCCGAAGGCGCCCCCGAACGCCCCGACACCGCCCCCGTGGTGCACGCGCCGACCCCGACCGACGAGCCGCTCGGCATCCCCGCGCTGCTCATCGCGACCCTGCCGCTGGACACCTCGCGCCGGCACCCCGCGCCGGGGCCGCTGACCGACTTCCTGGTGGAGCGCGCGGCCGACGCGTACGCCGAACTGCTCGGCTCCTGGGACCCGGTGAGCACCGCGCTCGTGGACCTCGTACCGGGCCCGCTCGGCAAGGGCGAGCTCGACGGGGCCCTGCGCGCGGCCGTGCTCCAGCGGCTCCCCCGGACCGCTTTCCTCGCGCCCGCCGCCCCCGCCGAGGACCCCGAGGAGCGGGAGGCCCTGCGCCCCTTCGAGGCCGAAGTGGTCGAAGGCGCGGGCGCCGACACCGTACGGGTCCTCGCGGAGGTCCTGCCGACCCTGCTCCCGGCGGGTCTCGAACGCCGCGCCGAGCTGCGCACCCTGGGCGTCGGCCGGCTCCCGCTCGGCGACGCCATCGAGCGGATCGCGGGCATCGAGCGCACCCCCGACTGGTGGCACCGGCTGTACGACACCCTGGCCGGCGTGGATCCGGACCGCCTGTCCGGGCTGCCCGTGCCACTGGCCGACGGGCGCACCACCATCGGCCCCCGCCACGTCCTGCTCCCCTACTCGGACACCCCCGCGGACCTGGCCCGGCTCGGCCTGAAGGTGGCCCACCCGGACGCGGTGCACCCGCTGTTGGAGAAGCTCGGCGCGCTCCCGGCCACCCCCCGCGCGGTCCTGACCACCCCGCAGGTACGGGCGGCCGTGGCGGCCTCGCTCGACGCCGGGGAGATCTGGGACGAGGACGCGGACACCCTCGACGCCGACGAACTGGCCGACGTGGTCCTGGGTCTGGTCCAGGGCGCCGAACTCGCGCCCGGTGACGAGCCGTGGCTGGGCGCGCTGGCCCTGCCCGACGAGGACGGCGAACCGACTCCCGCGGGCGAACTCCTGCTGCCCGGCTCGCCGTTGGCCTCCGTGATCCGCGCGGACGAGATCCCGTACGTCGACGAGGAGCTGCTCGCGCGCTGGGGCGAGGGTCCGCTGACCGCCGTCGGGGTGCTGGCCGCCTTCCAGCTCGTGCGCGCCACCGACGTGGTCCTGGACCCGGACGAACTGGAGCCCCGCGACGGGGACTTCGCGGAGCCCGACGACGCGGGCCTGCTGGACGCGGTGGACGTGTGGTGCGAGGACGTGCTCGACCAGCTGCCCGACACCCCGGTGCCGCCGGTGGCGACCGAGCTGGTCGCCGTACGGGACCTCGACCTGATCGACGACGACTGCTGGCCCCAGGCCCTGGCGATGCTCGCGCAGCCCCCGCTGCGCGACGCCCTGACCCAGCCGGTACGGGTCCTGCTGCCGGACGGCACCACGCAGTCGGTGCGCCCGTACACCGCGTGGTGGCTGCGCGACCACCCCGTGCTCGACGGCCGCCGCCCGGCCGGTCTGCGCGCGGCGGGCGGCGACCCGCTGCTGGCGGGGCTCTACACCTCGGCGGACGCCACGGGCTTCGAGGACGAGCAGGTCCTGCGGGCGCTCGGCGTACGCACCACCGTGGCCGCCCTGCTCGACGAACCCGGCGGCGCCGCCGAGCTCCTGGGCCGCCTCGCCGACCCGGAGCGCGAGGTGGGCGGGCGTCAACTGCACGCGCTGTACGGCGCTTTGGCTGATCTGGACCCCGAGCAGGTCACCCTGCCGGACGAGCTGCGCGCGGTGGTGGACGGCGAGGTCCGGGTGGTCGACGCGGCCGACGCGGTGATCGCGGACGCCCCCGACCTGCTGCCGCTCACGGAGGGCCTGGCCCTGCTGCCGGTCTCCCCGTCGCGCGCGGCCGACCTGGCGGAGCTGCTCCAGGTGCGGCGGCTGTCGGACACGGTCCCGGCGGAGGTCAGCACGCCGGGCGAGGAGCACGAGGTACCGGAGTCCGTACGGGTCCTGCTGGGCCCGGCGACGCCCACCGCCTACCTCGAGCACGAGGAGCTGATCGCGGGCGGCGTCGAACTCGACTGGCGCCGCACCCCGGACGGCACCCTGCACGCCGCCACCCTGGAGGGCGTGGCCGCGGGCCTGGCCTGGGCGGCGGGCCAGTGGCCTCGCCGCTTCGAGGTGGCAGCCCTCCTGGAGGACCCGTCCCGGACCAGCGAGCTGGCCCGGGACAGGTGGTTCGACTAGTGCTGTGGCCGGAAAGGTTTGCCGGGTCGCGGTGTCCGGTGCGGTGCATCGCAAGGCGGAGGACCGCGTCTCGTACCGGACGTACTTGCGCGGTCTGACAACGCGGCGAGGTGCCGTACCGGGCGCCGCGCCCCGGTGAACCTTTCCGGTCGCAGCACTGGCCCGCCAAGCCGAAGCCCGACACGGCCGGGTGAACACCGGCCGTGCCCGTTCCGGGAAGACCGGTGCCGGGACCCCGGCGGTGGTCGGGCTGAGGACCGGCGATATGAATATCCCTGCCGAGGCCGCACAGGGCGGTCTCCGGAAAGGGGGGACATGAACATCCGCGGAAGGCACGGCCTGCTCAGACGAGCCGTCGTGACGCTGACCGGCGCCGTCGTCCTCGCGGCCGGGGCATCGGCTGCCACGGCGACCACGGCGGTCGCCGACGGGATGACGGGACCGCCGGTCTGCTCCGTCAGTGACACCCAGGATCCCGGCTCCTCGGTGTCGCTGCAGGCGGGCGAGCAGTTGGCGTCCGGGCGGCAATTGCAGGCGCGTGGCGCGGTCCTGGTGATGCAGACCGACGGCAACCTTGTGCTCCACCTGTCGGTGGACGGCCACAAGGGCCCCGCCGTGTGGGCCACCGGCACCTGGGGCAACGCGGGCGCGCACGCGGTCCTCCAGGACGACGGGAACCTGGTCGTCTACCGTCCGGACGGCCGAGCCGTCTGGGCCACCGGCACGTGGGGCGGCGGCAAGGCCTGCGCCGTCGTGGACGGGCACGGGGACTTCCGGGTGAACCGGGCTGCCCCGGCCAACTCGGGGCTGTGGCACTCCGAGACCGGGACGCTCCAGGGCTCCGCCACCGGCAGCGTGAACTACTGGGACGGCGGCTTCGGTCTCAAGGCCGGCCAGTGGCGCCACTCCGGGACCACCTGGCTGCTGATGCAGCAGGACGGCAACCTGGTCCTGTACCGCATGTCCGACAACGCCCCGATCTGGGCGACGAACACGGCCGGGCTCTACCGCGCCAACGGCGCCATGAGCACCGTGACGGGCAACCTGACGATCTACTACACCGGCAAGCAGGGCGGCGGATACCCCGCCTGGGACGCCGGTGTCTCGAACAGCCCCAACGCGTACCTGTACGTGCAGAACGACGGCAACGTGGTCATCTACGACCAGAGCGGCACCCGGGCCCTGTGGTCCACGGGCACCTGGGGCAAGGCCTAGGAGAACCGCCGCTGCCCCGCCCGCGCGGCGCGGGGCAGCGGCGGCGTTGCCTACACCGGGAACCTGCGGCCGACCCAGCGGAAGACGAATTCGATCAGGGCGGCGGCCGCGGCGGCCACGGCCACCGCCGTCCACGGCATCTGGGTGCCGTCCAGTTTGAGCTGGAAGAAGTCCTGCAGCCACGGCACGACGAGGACGATCAGGAACGCCAGGCCCATCGCGCCGACCAGGCCCACCCGCCACCACGTGTACGGGCGGGCGATGATCGCCAGGACCCACATCGAGGTCAGGAACAGCGTCAGCGTCGCCGCGCTGGTCTCGGCCTGGAGGGCGTCCGGGCCGGTGTAGTGGTGGCGGGCCAGCAGGTACGTGACGAAGGTGGCCACCGCGGCGATCACGCCGCCCGGGATCGCGTAGCGCATCACCCGTTTCACGAAGTTCGGCTTGGCCCGCTCCGTGTTCGGGGCCAGGGCCAGGAAGAAGGCCGGGATGCCGATGGTCAGCGTGGACAGCAGCGTCAGGTGGCGCGGCAGGAACGGGTACTCCACCTGGGAGCAGACCACCAGGACGGCCAGCAGCACCGAGTAGACGGTCTTCACCAGGAAGAGGGTGGCGACCCGGGTGATGTTGCCGATGACGCGGCGGCCCTCGGCGACCACCGAGGGGAGCGTGGAGAAGCTGTTGTTGAGGAGGACGATCTGCGCGACCGCGCGGGTGGCCTCCGAGCCGGAGCCCATCGAGACGCCGATGTCGGCGTCCTTGAGGGCGAGGACGTCGTTGACTCCGTCGCCGGTCATGGCGACCGTGTGGCCCTTGGACTGGAGCGCCGCGACCATGTCGCGCTTCTGCTGCGGGCTGACCCGGCCGAAGACGGAGTTCCCGACGAGGACCTCGGCCATCTCGGCCTGCGCCGTCGGGAGCTTGCGGGCGTCGACGGTGTTCTCCGCGCCCGGCAGGCCGAGCTTGCCGGCGACGGCGCCGACGGAGACCGCGTTGTCACCGGAGATGACCTTGGCCTTGACGTCCTGGTCGTCGAAGTAGCGCAGCGTGTCGGCGGCGTCGGGCCGCAGCCGCTGCTCCAGCACGATCAGGGCGGTGGGACGTACCCCGGTGGCCACGTCGGTGTCGTCGAGCTCGCGGGCGGCCCGGGCGAGCAGCAGGACGCGCAGGCCCTGCTCGTTGAGCGCGTTGATCTCGTCGAGGGCCGGGTCCCCGGAGGGCAGCAGCACGTCGGGGGCGCCGAGCAGCCAGGTGTTGTTCTCGCCGTCGCCCTCGCTGAAGCTGGCGCCGCTGTACTTGCGGGCCGAGGAGAAGGGCAGCGACTCGGTGCAGCGCCACTCCGCGCTGTCCGGGTAGGCGTCGATGATGGCCTGGAGGCTGGCGTTGGGGCGCGGGTCGGACTCGCCGAGGGCGCCGAGCACCTTCTTGACGTACGAGGCGTCCGCGCCGCCGAGCGGACGGCACTCGGTGACGTCCATGCCGCCCTCGGTGAGGGTGCCGGTCTTGTCGAGGCAGACCACGTCCACGCGGGCCAGGCCCTCGATGGCGGGCAGCTCCTGGACCAGGCACTGCTTGCGGCCGAGCCGGATGACGCCGATGGCGAAGGCGACGGAGGTGAGGAGGACGAGGCCCTCGGGGATCATCGGGACGATGCCGCCGACGGTCCGGGCGATGGCGTCCTTGAGGTTGTTGTCCTTGACGATCAGCTGGCTGACGACCAGGCCGATCGAGGTCGGGATCATCATCCAGGTGACGTACTTGAGGATGGTGGAGATGCCGCTGCGCAGCTCGGAGTGGACGAGCGTGAAGCGGGACGCCTCTTCGGCCAACTGGGCCGCGTAGGCCTCGCGGCCGACCTTGGTGGCGGTGAAGGCCCCGCCGCCGGCGACGACGAAGGAGCCGGACATCACCGGGTCGCCGGGCTTCTTCAGGACGGGGTCGGCCTCGCCGGTGAGCAGGGACTCGTCGATCTCCAGGCCCTCGGCCTCGCCGACGGTCCCGTCCACGACGACCTTGTCCCCGGGGCCGAGCTCGATGACGTCGTCGAGGACGATCTCGGAGGTGGAGATCTCGGCCGTCCTGCCGTCGCGGCGCACGCTCGGCTTGGCCTCGCCGATGACGGCGAGTCCGTCCAGGGTCTTCTTGGCGCGCAGCTCCTGGATGATGCCGATGCCGGTGTTCGCGATGATCACGAAGCCGAAGAGGCTGTCCTGGATCGGCGCGACGAACAGCATGATCACCCACAGGACGCCGATGATCGCGTTGAAGCGGGTGAAGACGTTGGCGCGGACGATCTCGGTGGTGGAGCGGGAGGAGCGCACGGGGACGTCGTTGACGGCTCCGCGCGCGACGTGTTCGGCGACCTCGGCGGTGGTCAGGCCGCCGGGCTTGAATCTGGGCGCGGGCGGCCGCATCGGGTGTACGGGGTCCAGCTCGGCTCCTGCGTCGATGGCGGTCCCGGCGGCGATGCCGGCACCGCCGCCGCCCGGCTCCGGTCCCTCGGATTCGATGTCAGCCCGCTGCGTCATGCTTTCGACGGTAAAGGGCGTTCGAACGCTTCACCCGCCGAGCGGTAAGAAGATCCGACTTCGGGATGAGGGAAATCGTCCCTTGGTAGACCGTCGGCGGACCCGGACCCGGACCCGGACCCGGACCCGGCTCGACCCGCCCTCAGGGAGCCGGGGAGGCGGAACCGGAGCCCGAGGAGCCGGAGCCGGAGCCGGCCGCCGCCCGCTCGGCCGCGTGGCGCTTGAGCGCGGCGTCGCGGCCCCGTACGTACCAGAGGCCGATCAGGCCGAGTACGCCGCCGGCCGCGCAGCACCAGACCCACCACAGCAGGTCCCGGTCGGCGAACCACCCGTAGAAGGGGAGCTGGACGAGGAAGAGGGCGAACCAGAGGATCGTGCCCCCGGTGACGGTCGCGACGACCGGGCCCTCAAGGGGCTCGGGAGCCTCGTGCTTCGCAGTCCATTTCGCCATGCGTTCAAGTCTAGGCGGCCTCGAACGGGGTCTACGCGCGGAGATGGACGCCCCATCGTTCATGTGTTCATACTGAAACGGTTTGGGCAAGGCCCGATTTCATCGTATGAACCACCCAATGAGGACCGCATGAGCACGTCGGCCCCCGCCCCCGCGTCCACCACCCCGGAGCCTTCCCCCCAGGAACCCTCCTCCGGACTGGACCGCTACTTCAAGATCTCCGAGCGCGGCTCGACCTTCGGCCGCGAGGTGCGCGGCGGCTTCGCCACCTTCTTCGCGATGGCCTACATCATCGTGCTGAACCCGATCATCCTGGGCAGCGCGAAGGACATGTACGGGCACCAGCTCGACGGCGGCCAGCTCGTCACGGCCACCGTCCTGACGGCGGCCTTCACCACCCTCCTCATGGGTGTCATCGGCAACGTCCCGATCGCGCTCGCGGCCGGCCTCGGGGTCAACACCGTGGTCGCGCTGCAACTCGCCCCGCGCATGAGCTGGCCCGACGCCATGGGCATGGTGGTCCTGGCCGGCTTCGTGGTGATGCTGCTGGTCGCCACCGGCCTGCGCGAGCGGGTCATGAGCGCCGTCCCGGTCGGCCTGCGCAAGGGCATCGCGATCGGCATCGGCCTGTTCATCATGCTGATCGGCCTGGTCGACTCCGGCTTCGTCTCGCGCATCCCGGACGCCGCTCACACCACCGTCCCGCTCCAGCTCGGCACGGGCGGCCACCTGCACGGCTGGCCGGTCCTCGTCTTCATCGTCGGCGTGCTGCTGACGCTTGCGCTGCTGATCCGCAAGACGCCCGGCGCCATCCTGATCTCGATCGTGGCCATGACCGTCGTCGCGGTGGCCGTCCAGCTGATCGCCGAGCTGCCGGACCAGGCCTGGGGCCTGACCGTCCCCGAGTGGCCGGGCAACCCGGTGGCCGCGCCCGACTTCGGGCTCGTCGGCCAGGTCAGCCTGTTCGGCGGCTTCGGCAAGGTGGGCCTGCTGACGGGCATCCTCTTCGTCTTCACCGTGCTGCTGTCCTGCTTCTTCGACGCGATGGGCACGATCCTCGGCGTCGGCGACGAGGCGAAGCTGATCGACAAGGACGGCAACTTCCCCGGCATCAACCGGGTTCTGCTCGTGGACGGCCTGGCCGTCGCCGCGGGCGGCGCGACCTCGTCCTCCGCCACCACCTGCTTCGTGGAGTCCACGGCCGGTGTCGGCGAAGGCGCCCGTACGGGCCTGGCGAACGTCGTGACGGGCGGCCTCTTCACCGTCGCGCTGTTCCTCACCCCGCTCGCCACCATGGTCCCGTCCCAGGCGGCCACGCCCGCCCTCGTGGCGGTGGGCTTCCTGATCCTGGCCGGCTCGGTCAAGGACATCGACTGGAGCGACTTCACCATCGCCGTTCCGGCCTTCCTGGCCATGGTGCTGATGCCCTTCACCTACTCGATCACCAACGGCATCGGCTTCGGCTTCGTGAGCTTCTGCGTGCTGCGGCTCGCGACCGGCCGGGGCCGCGAGGTCCCGGTGGCCATGTACGTCGTGTCGGCGGTGTTCGCCTTCTACTACGCGATGCCGGCCCTCGGCCTCACGTAGCCCTCGGGCCTCACGTCAGCCCGTAGAACTTCTCTGTCTCGTCGACGGCCGCCTTGAAGCGTTCGTCGAAGTCGTCGCGAATGAGCGTCCGGACCACATAGTCCTGGACGCTCATTCCGCGTTTGGCGGCATGAGTCCGGAGCCTGTCGAGCAGCTCCCCGTCTATGCGCATGCTCAGCACATGTGTCCCCATGGCGAAAGAGTCGGGGCACAGGGCATGGACGCGTGTCACTTTCCGGAGCCGACTCACCCGTACGAGTGACGGAAAATAAGCGGTGTTCCTTAGAGAGAGTAATGAGTTACTCTAAAGACCATGCACGACCTTTCCCATGGTGACGACGCTGCCGCCGTGAACGACCTCCGATCCGCCGTCATGCGGCTGGGCCGGCGCCTCAAGCACCAGCGCGTCGACGAATCGCTGAGCCCGACCGAGATGTCGGTGCTCGGCACCCTCGCCCGCTGCGGCCAGGCCACCCCCGGTGAGCTGGCGCGACGCGAGCACGTACAGCCGCCGTCGATGACACGCATCGTCGCGCTGCTGGAGGCCAAGGGACTGGTACGGCTGGAGCCGCACCCCGACGACCGCCGCCAAAAGGTGGTCAGCCAGACCGAGGAAGCCGAGGCGATGCTCGAAGAGAGCCGTCGCAAGCGCAACGCCTTCCTGGCCGGGCTCGCGGCCGAGCTGACCGAGGACGAGTGGGCCAAGCTGCGCGAGGCCGCACCCGTCCTGGAGAAGCTCGCGCACCTGTAACCACGACGCCAGGGGGCGACACTTTTGAGTACGGGAACCGGAGCAGACTCCGCACCCGGCCACACATCCACCACTACGCGCACCGCGGGCAAGAACACGATGTTCAGCTCGCTGAAGATCCGGAACTACCGGCTGTTCGCCACGGGACAGGTCGTTTCCAACACCGGCACCTGGATGCAGCGCATCGCCCAGGACTGGCTGGTCCTCTCCCTCACCGGCTCGGCCTCCGCCGTCGGCATCACCATCGCCCTGCAGTTCCTGCCGATGCTGATGTTCGGCCTCTACGGAGGCGTACTCGCGGACCGGCTCCCCAAGCGCCCGCTGCTGATCGTCACCCAGAGCGCCATGGGCCTCACAGGTATCGCGCTCGCCGCACTGACCCTCGCCGGACACGTCCAGGTCTGGCACGTCTACCTCGCCGCGTTCGCGCTCGGCCTGGTGACCGTCGTCGACAACCCGGCCCGCCAGACCTTCGTCTCCGAGATGGTCGGCAAGGACCAGGTGGCCAATGCCGTAAGTCTGAACTCGGCCAACTTCCAGTCCGCGCGACTGGTCGGCCCGGCGATCGCCGGTGTGCTGATCACCGCCGTCGGCTCCGGCTGGGCCTTCCTGCTGAACGGACTGTCCTTCGCCGCGCCCATCGCCGGCCTGCTGATGATGCGTACGGCCGAGCTGCACCCGGTCGAGGTCCAGCCCCGGGCGAAGGGACAGCTGCGGGAGGGCCTGCGCTACGTCGCCGGGCGGCCCGACCTGATCTGGCCGATCGTGCTGGTCGGCTTCATCGGCACCTTCGGGTTCAACTTCCCCATCTGGCTGTCGGCGTACGTCAGCACCGTCTTCCACGGGGACGCGGGCACGTACGGGCTCTTCAACACCCTGATCGCGGCCGGCTCCCTCGTGGGCGCCCTGCTCGCGGCCCGGCGCGGCCTCTCGCGGCTGCGGCTGCTGGTCGCGGCGGCGGTGCTGTTCTCCGGACTGCTGCTGGTGACGGCCTTCGCACCCGGCTTCTGGCTGTTCGCGGCGCTGCTGGTGCCGCTCGGCATCTTCGGCCTGACGGTGAACGTCACCGCCAACTCCAGCGTCCAGATGGCCACCGACCCCGAGATGCGGGGCCGGGTCATGGCGCTGTTCATGATGGTGTTCACCGGCGGCACCCCGCTGGGGGCCCCGCTGGTCGGCTGGATCACGGACACGTACGGCGCGCGGATCGGCATGGCCGCGGGTGGCGTGGTCTCGCTGGTCGCCTCGGTGGCGATCGGCGTGGCGCTGGCCCGCGTGGGCAACCTCCGCCTGCGGGTCGACCGCCGCGGCGTCGCCTTCGTGCCGTCCCCCCGCCGCGAACTGGTCACGGCGGCCTGACCCACCCTCCTGCGGCTTCCGCCGCGGGATGTGCCGGCGGGGCTGGATCTTGGCTGATGCCGCCTTTGCCGGGCTGGATCTGCCCGCGCTGGGCAGCCCGCCCGGCAGAATCCAGCCCCGCCGGCGTTCGAGGCGCGGGGTCCGGGGGCCGGCCCCCGTCGCTGGTGCTGCGACCGCACTAGGCTCGGCACATGAGACTGTTCGCCGCCGTCATGCCACCCGCTACCGCGGTCGCGGAACTGGCCCAGGCCGTACGGCCCCTGCGCGACGACCACCTCCGGTGGACCGCGGAAGCGGGCTGGCACTTCACGCTCGCCTTCATGGGTGAGGTCGAGGAGCGCCTGCTCCCCGACCTCCGCGCCCGCCTCGCCCGCGCAGCCACCCGCAGCGAACCGTTCGCCCTGCGCCTGCACGGCGCCGGCCACTTCGGCCGCCGCGCGCTGTGGGCCGGCGCCGCCGGGGGCCTCGACGCCATGCGGATGCTGGCCGAGCGGGCCGACGCCGCCGCCCGCCGGGCCGGCGTACCGATGGACCAGCACCACCGGTACACCCCGCACCTCACGCTCGCCCGGTCCCGCGAGGACACCGACCTCGACCCGTACCTGGCCGGGCTCGGCCCCTTCGAGGGCACCTCCTGGCAGGTCGCCGAGCTCAGCCTGGTCCGCAGCAACCTCCCGGTCTCCGGCGTCCCCGGGGAGCAGCCCCGCTACGAGGTCGTCGCCGCCTGGCCCCTGGGGCGCTGACCCCTGTGTACGGGCGCCCGGCCCGGCCGCGTTAGGCTCGACGGGTGGATCCCAAGACCAGAAACCGCGTCATGGCGGGTGTACTCGTGCTGATGTTCGTCGTCGTCGCAGTGGCGGCCGCCGTCGGGCAGTAACCGCGCGGTGCTCTTGCCTGGAGTCGACTCGAAGCAGTTGGCTTGGGGTCCATGAAGTACACGCAGCTCGGACGCACCGGACTCAAGGTCAGCCGACTCGTCCTCGGCACGATGAACTTCGGTCCGCAGACCGACGAACCGACAAGTCACTCGATCATGGACGCCGCGCTCGGCGCGGGTCTGAACTTCTTCGACACGGCCAATGTCTACGGGTGGGGCGAGAACCGCGGCCGCACCGAGGAGATCATCGGCACCTGGTTCGCCCAGGGCGGCGGCCGGCGGGACAAGACCGTGCTGGCCACGAAGGTGTACGGGAACATGTCCGGCCAGGACGACCCGTGGCCCAACCACGACCGGCTCTCGGCGCTGAACATCCGCCGGGCCGTCGAGGCGAGCCTGAAGCGGCTCCAGACCGACCACATCGACGTCTACCAGTTCCACCACATCGACCGCCGGACCCCCTTCGAGGAGATCTGGCAGGCGGTCGACGTGCTGATCCAGCAGGGCAAGATCCTCTACGCGGGCTCCTCGAACTTCCCCGGCTACAAGATCGCCCAGGCGAACGAGACCGCCGCCCGCCGCGGCGCCCTCGGCCTGGTCAGCGAGCAGTGCCTGTACAACCTCGCCGAGCGGCGCGCCGAGATGGAGGTCATCCCGGCCGCCCAGGAGTACGGGCTCGGGGTGATCCCGTGGTCCCCGCTGCACGGCGGCCTGCTCGGCGGTGTGATCCGGAAGGAGGTCGAGGGCGGCCGCCGCGCCTCCGGGCGCTCCGCGGACGCGCTGGCCAACACCGCGGTACGGGCGCAGGTGCAGGCGTACGAGGACCTGCTCGACAAGCACGGCCTGGAGCCCGGCGAGACGGCCCTGGCGTGGCTCCTGACCCGGCCCGGGGTCACCGGCCCGATCGTCGGCCCGCGTACCGCCGAACAGCTCGAGAGCGCCCTGCGCGCCCTGGAACTGGAGCTGGGCGAGGAGCTGTTGACCACCCTGGAGGACATCTTCCCGGGTCCGGGACCCTCCCCGGAGGCCTTCGCCTGGTAGCCCCGGCGACGGCCTACCGCGCGGGGCGGTAGGGGCCGCCGATCCCCCACGCCTGGTGCAGCACCGCCGCGAACTCACCGGCGAGGCGGTGCTCCCCGGAGGCGTTGGGGTGCGTGCCGTCGTAGGTGTCGCGGTGGATGTCGTACGAGGCCGGGCGCGCGGCCAGCAGCACGGGCGAGGCGGGAGCCGACAGGTCGGCGACCGCCTTCGCCAGCAGCTCGTTGAACCGCGCGACCTCCGCCGCGAAGGGCTCGTCGGACTCGGCGCGCACGTTCGGGATCACCGGCAGCAGCACCATCCGGATGCCGGGGCGGGCTTCGCGCGCGGCCGCGACGAAGCGGCGGACGTTGGCGGCCGTCTCGTCGGCGGCGGTGTAGAAGCCGAGGTCTATCAGGCCGAGGGAGACGAGCAGCACGTCGGCCTTCGCGGCGCCGGCCGCGGGGCCGATCAGGGGGGCCATGTGCTGCCAGCCCTCGCCCCAGCCGGCGAGGTGGCGGCGGGCGTCCTGCGGGAAGCCGGGGTCGGCGTACTCGTGGCTGGTCGGCGCGTCCGCGAAGGTGTCGTAGAGCTCGCGGCGCGGGCCGACGATCTTGAAGGGGCCGCCGAAGGACGCGCCGAGGTGCTGCCACATCCGGTAGCGCCAGGTGTAGTCGCCGGCGCGTCCGATGGTCATGGAATCGCCGACGAACATGAAACGCATCCGGACATCATCGCGGATCGCGCGACAGGTACCCCTGTGATGCCGGACACGCGGTGCGGGCTGGCAGGCTGGGGGCATGCGTCTGCTGCCGTCGAGTGCCGTCCGTGCCGCCCTGGTCCTGAGTGTTTCTGTGCCCGTCGGGCTTGCCGTGCTGCCGAGTTCGGCCGCGGCGGCCCCGGCGGCCGGGTCGTCCGGGCCGTCCGGCGCCTCGGGGTTCACCATCACCGATCCGCGGATCAAGGAGTCGAGCGGCCTCGCGGCCAGCCGGATCCACCCCGGCGTGTACTGGACGCACAACGACAGCGACGACGGCCCGTACCTGTACGCGGTGGACTCGGCGACCGGCAAGACGGTGGCGCGGGTGACGATGACCGGGGTCGGCAAGCCGCGGGACGTCGAGGCGATCTCGCTGGGACCGGACGGGCAGCTGTACGTCGGCGACATCGGGGACAACCTGGGCGGGACCTGGGACCACGTGTGGATCTACCGCCTCCCGGAGCCGAAGGAGCTGGGGGACGTCACCGTCAAGGCCGAGCAGTTCACGGTGAAGTACGCGGACGGGCCGCGCAACGCGGAGGCGCTGATGGTGCATCCGCTCACGGGCCGGATCTACATCGCGAGCAAGAGCGAGGACAAGGGCGGCCTGTACGAGGGCCCGGAGCAGTTGTCCGCGTCCGGGACGAACACCTTCCGGCGGATCTCCGACCTCCCCTGGGTCACCGACGGCGCCTTCTCCCCGGACGGCGGGCGCCTGACCCTGCGGGGGTACCTCTTCGCGAAGACCTACCCGTGGAAGGACGGCCGCCCGGAGGGGTCCGGCGAGTCGGTGGCCGCGCCGTGGCAGGGGCAGGCGGAGTCGGTCACGTACACGGCGGACGGGTCGGCATTGATGTTCGGCGCGGAGGGCGCGCAGAGCCGGGTCGTGGCGGTCCCGGTGAAGCCGGCGAAGTCCTCCGCGACGCCGTCACCGGGCGGCGACCCGGCCGCGCCGGGCTCCGCCGGAGGGTCTGCCACGGACGACGGCGGGGGCCAGGGCAGCTTCACGAAGGGCGCCCTCGTGCTCGCGGGCGCGACGGCACTGGTCATGGGCGCCAAACGGCTCTTCCGCCGCCGCCCGAAGCCGTAGTCGTAGCGGTGGCCGTAGTCGTAGCGCCCGGCCAAACGAAGAGGCCCGGCGCGGCGCACCGAAGTGCGC
>NZ_JBHWVJ010000104.1:0-25008 GCF_042736725.1 Streptomyces sp. NPDC060028
CTTTCGGAGGTGCGGTCGGAGGGGGCCTAAACCCCCGAATCGAAGGAAATCGGTGCGTCGAAGGCGGCTTTGCGGGTCGCCCGCCGCAGCGCCTTCAGCACCGTGGCCCCGAGCGCGAGCGTCAGGACCACGGTCAGCGTCGCCCGGCCCAGGTCCCAGCCCAGCGAGGTCGCCACGCAGTACGCGGTGAAGCGCGCGAGGTTCGCGGGCACCGGGTCCCCGGGGTGGAAGGAGATGCCCTGGCCCATGCCCTGGAGCAGCACCCAGCCCTGCAGGTTCATGACCGTGCCGTACGCGAAGGAGCCCACGCAGCCGTACGCCGCCAGCATCAGCAGCTCCGCCCGGCCCCGGATCCGCTCCGGACCCGGCAGCAGCCCGGCGCCCAGCGAGAACCAGCCCATGGCGAGCATCTGGAACGGCATCCACGGCCCGACCCCGCCCGTCAGCAGGGCGGACGCGAACATCGTCACCGAGCCGAGCACGAAGCCGAAGCCCGGGCCGAGGACGCGGCCGCTCAGCACCATCAGGAAGAACATGGGCTCCAGGCCGGCCGTGCCCGCGCCCAGCGGCCTCAGCGCCGCCCCGACGGCGGCGAGCACCCCGAGCATCGCCACCGCCTTGGCGTCCATGCCGTCGTCGGCGACGGTCGCGACGACCACGGCGACGAGGAGGGGGAGCAGCGCGGCGAAGAGCCACGGGGCGTCCTGGGAGTGGGCGAGACCGGACTGCCGGTCGGCGAGGAGGGGCCAGCCGAAGGCGGCGATCCCGATCAGGGTGACCAGGATCAGCGCGGCGGCGGCGCGGGGGCCGATGCGGATGGCGCGCGTGGCGCGCGTGGCGCAGGCGGGGCGGGTGGCGCGGGCGGTACGGGCGGTGCTGTCGGGGTCGGTCACGGCTGCTCCGGGGCGGCCAGGGCCAGGGCCTCGGCGACCTGGCTCACGGTGAGCCAGTGGCCCGGGGCGAGAATCTTGGCCACCTGGGGCGCGAAGGCGGGGGAGGAGACCACGACCTCGGCGGTCGGCCCGTCGGCGACGACCTCGCCGCCGGCCAGGATCACCACGCGGTGGGCCAGCTCGGCGGCGAGCTCCACGTCGTGGGTGGCCAGGACGATGGCGTGGCCTTCCGCGGCGAGGGCCCGCAGGATCGCGATCAGCCGGACCTTGGCGGCGTAGTCCAGACCGCGCGTCGGCTCGTCGAGGAGCAGCAGGGCCGGGCGGCCGGTGAGCACCAGGGCCAGGGCGAGGACGAGGCGCTGGCCCTCGGAGAGGTCGCGGGGGTGGGTGTCGTCGGGGACGTCCGGGAGCAGGGCCGACACCAGCTCCCGGCAGGTGCCGGGGGGCGCGCCGGCGTCGGAGTCCGCGGCGGCGCACTCTGCGGCGACCGTGTCGGCGTAGAGGAGGTCGCGGGGCTCCTGGGGGACGAGGCCGACGCGGGTCACCATCTCGGGCGGTGGTGTGCGGTGCGGGGTACGGCCGCCGACGGTCACCTGGCCGGTGGTGGGGGCGACGGTGCCGACCAGGGTGGAGAGGAGGGTGGACTTGCCGGCGCCGTTGCGGCCCATGAGGGCGATGGTCTCGCCGGGCGCGACGGTGAGGGTGATGCCGCGGAGCGCGTCGGTGTGGCCGCGGCGGACGCCGAGGTTCTTCGCCGTGGCCACCGTCTCGGCCGCCGCGGCCGGGGTGGTCACGGGCGCGGCCCGCCGCAGCAGACGTACCAGCCGCCCGGCGGCGCCGGTCCTGGGTGCTCCGCCCCCAGACCCCCGCGCCTCAAACGCCGGCGGGGCTGGATTGTGGCTGGTGCCGGTGTTTCCGGCGTCCCCGGACTTCCGCGCCTCAAACGCCGGCGGGGCTGGGTTGTGGCTGGTGCCGGCGTTGCCGCCCGGCAGGCTGGGTTGCCCGGAGGGCAGCTCCACCCCCGTCGGCGTTTGAGGCGCGGGGCCCGGGGTGGCCGCCGCGGCGGCGGACAGGCGGGCTGCCAGGGGCGCGGCGCGGCGGCGGGCGTCGCGGATGGAGAGGGGGAGGGGGGTCCAGCCCGCGAGGCGGCCCAGGGAGACCACCGGGGGGTGGACCGGGGAGACGGCCATGATCTCCGCCGGGGGGCCCAGGACCGGCGCGGCCCCTGGGGACGGCAGGAGCAGCACCCGGTCGGCGTACTGGACGACCCGTTCCAGCCGGTGCTCCGCCATGAGGACCGTGGTGCCGAGGTCGTGGACCAGGCGCTGGAGGACCGCCAGGACCTCCTCCGCCGCCGCCGGGTCCAGCGCCGAGGTGGGCTCGTCCAGGACCAGGACCCGGGGGTGCGGGGTCAGGACCGAGCCGATCGCGACCCGCTGCTGCTGGCCGCCGGAGAGGGTGGCGATGGGGCGGTCGCGCAGTTCGTTCAGGCCGAGCAGATCGAGGGTCTCCTCCACCCGGCGGCGCATCACCGCAGGTGGCAGGCCCAGGGACTCCATGCCGTACGCCAGCTCGTCCTCCACCACGTCCGTCACGAAGTGGGCCAGGGGGTCCTGGCCGACCGTGCCGACCACGTCCGCGAGCTCGCGGGGCTTGTGGGTGCGGGTGTCGCGCCCGGCGACCGTCACGCGACCGCGCAGCGTGCCGCCCGTGAAGTGGGGGACCAGCCCGCAGACCGCCCCCAGCAGGGTGGACTTGCCGACCCCCGACGGGCCGACGAGGAGGGTCAGCTCCCCTTCCGGGATCACCAGGTCGACGCCCTGGAGGGAGGGAGCGGCCGCACCGTCATAGGTGACCGACACCTGCTCGAAGCGGATCACTGCGACGCCTCCTTGGGCGGTACGGGTGCCACGAAGGCGGGCAGCAGGCCTATCAGGACCGCCGCCGCGGGCCACAGCGGCAACTCGGGGGCGACGAGCGGGACCACGCCCGGGCGCAGCGCGTCCGGGTCGAGGGTGCCCGCGTGGATGAGGAGCACGGCGACGGCCACGCCGGAACCGGCGACCAGCCAGGCCCGCGGGCCCCACCGGTCGGGCCGGTAACGGGTGCGCACCGAGCGGCGCCCGCCGAGCCGCAGGCCCGCGAGGGCCAGGACCAGGCCGATGCCGAGCACCGGCAGCCCGTACGAGGCGCCCTGCGCGGCGAGCAGCCCGTACGTGCCCGCGCACATGCCGAGCAGGCCGCCGAGGGTGAGGACGTTCGTGGTGTGCCGGACGGCGGGCGGGACCTGCGCGCTGCGCCCGTACCCGCGCGCGTCCATCGAAGCGGCCGTCGCGACGGAGCGCTCCAGGGCTCCCTCCAGGACCGGCAGGCCGATCTGGAGGATCGCCTTCACTCCGCCGGTGGGGCGGCCGCGCAGCCGGCGGGCGGTCCGCAGGCGGACGACGTCGGCGACCATGTTCGGCGCGAAGGTCATGGCGACGACCACGGCCACCCCGGCCTCGTACAGGGCGGCCGGGAGGGATTTCAGCAGCCGTGCGGGGTTGGCGAGGGCGTTCGCGGCGCCGATGCAGATCAGGAGGGCGGCCAGCTTGGCGCCGTCGTAGAAGGCGAAGAGCAGCTGCTCGGCGGTCACCTTGCCGCCGAAGCGGATGCCCTGGGCCCAGGCGGGGAGCGGAATCTCCGGGAGGGTGAAGAGGGTGTGCGAGCCGGGGACGGGGGAGCCGAGCAGCATGGAGAAGAGGAGGCGCAGGCCGATGACGAAGAGGCCGAGCTTGAGGAACGCCCCGTAGGAACGGGCCCAGGGGGCGCAGGTGCGGCGGGCCGCGACGACGTAGCCGGCGACGCCGATGATCAGGCCGAGGAGGAGCGGGTTGGTGGTGCGGGAGGCGGCGGTGGCCAGACCGAGCGCCCAGAGCCACCAGGCTCCGGGATGCAGGGCCGTCGCCCGGCCGGCTTGCGGGGGCTTCCATCGGTTGTACGAGGACCAGTGCGCGGGACCGGTCGCCGCGGGCCGGCTCCGCCGGGGCGGGGCCGAGCCGCCGTCTGCGGCTCCGGTGGGGGTGCGGGCCGCCGCCGGCCGGGCGGGGTGCCCCTCCGCACCCGGGCGGGTTGCACCCCGGGTGCGGGTGGCCCCGGCGGGCCGGTGAGCACCTTCGGCGACTGCGGCACCTGCGGCACCGGGGCGGGGCGCGACTGCGTTGCCGTCGGCGCGGTCGGAGCCCTCGGCACGGGCGGTGTGGTCGGCCCGGGCTGCGCCCCCGGCGCGGGTGGCTGCCGCGGCGGGGGCCGGCGGGATGGCGGGGGTGGCGGGGTCCGTCATCGGTTGCGGCGGCGGGACTGCCAGATGCCGGCCGCGGCCAGGGCCAGTACCGCGGCGATGCCCGCCAGGAGGCCCGCCGAGGGGCCGGTGTCCCCGGAGTCCTGGGCCGCGGGCGCCGCCGAAGGCTTCGGCTCGGGCGGGGCCTGCGCGACCTGGTCGCCACAGCCCTGCTTCGGGTAGCCGGAGATCGCGCAGAGCAGCGCCGAGCTGTTGTAGCGCAGCGGCTTCGCGACCGCAGCCAGGGCCTCGGCCGCCGTGGCCTCGGGGGCCACCTGCGCGCAGGCCGTGCGCGGGGTGTCCTGCGGCGGGGTTTCCCCGGCCGGGGCGTCCGCCGGGACGCCGAAGTCGACGACGACGGCGACCCGCTTGCGGCCCTCCAGCGCGGCGGTCGCCCCGCAGACGGCTTCGAAGTCGGCCGCGGCCCGCGGTGTGGCGGCCTCGGCCGCGGCGTCCTGGCTCACCGCGAAGCGGAACCCGAGCGTGGCGCCGTCCGCGGGGCGGGCGATCGAGGGCCCCTGGGTGGCGTACGCCCACCGGCCGCCGGCGCCGTCCCAGAACGACCAGTACCGGTAGCCCGCCGCCAGCGCCGGAGTGGCGGCCAGCAGGGTCAGCAGGACCCCGAAGGCCAGGGCCGCAGTCGTCAGCCGCCGCATCAGAGCTGGTTCTTCTTCCTGCGGCCGCTCAGCAGGAAGCCGATGCCCATGCCGGCCGCGGCGCCCGCGCCGACGATCCACCAGACGCTCTGGCCGCCGGAGTCCTTGTCGCCCTCGGCGTCCTTGGCGTCCTTGTCGTTCTTGCTCTCCGCCTTGGCAGTGGCGTCCGCACCCTGGGCGGCCGGGCCCTGCGCGTTCAGCTCGGCCACGAGGTCGGTGCCGCCGAAGGACTTGGGGTCCTTGCCGCCCGCGTGCGCGGCCAGGATCAGCTGGGCGTATGCGCCCGGGCCCGCCGTCTTCGCCCACGCGGCGGCGTTCTGCTCCAGCCAGACCAGCGGCTTCGCGGCGGCGTCCTTGTGGCCGCTCGCGGCGAGCGCGACGACCGCGTCCGCCGTGTTGCCGAAGTCGGGCTGCTCGCCCGCGCCCGCGAGCGCGGACACCAGGTGGTCGCCGGACTTGGCCATGGTGTCGGTCAGGTACCGGGAGCCGCCCTCGGCGGCGTACTCGCGGCTCAGGGCGCCGCCCTTGCAGTTGACCGGGTTCTCCTCGACGGGCTTGTCGGTCTTGGGCGCCTCGACGGTCATGCCCTTGCCGAGGAGGCCGAGCACCGCTGCCGCGGTGGCATCGGCGTTGGGCAGCAGGACCCCCTTGTCCCGCTGGAACGCGAACGCCCCGGTGGGGGTGTCGCCGGTGGTCCCGTCCTCGCGGCAGGTGATCTGGAACGCCTCGATGGCGGTGGCGGGCGCCGTGCCGGCCTTGGACTTCACCTCGTCGGGCTTCTCGCCGGCCGCCGCGAGGGCGCCGATCACGATGCCGGTCGAGTTGGTGTCCGTGCCGGTGTCCATGGCGCCGCCGGGGTTGGAGCTCCAGCCGCCGTCCTCGTTCTGTACGGACTTCAGCCAGCCGACGGCCTTCTTCACCGTCTCGTCGTGCCCGCCGAGCGCGGCCAGCGCCTGCACGGCGGCCGCGGTGGCGTTGGAGTCGATGTACGTCGAGGCGTCGCACGCCTTGGCCGTGTCCGGGCGGAAGGAGGGGAAGGAGCCGTTCGCGCACTGCTGGCCCGTCAGCCAGTCGACGGCCTGCGCGGTGGGCTTGACCCCGGCCGTGTGCTGGGCCACGAAGGCGAGCGACTGGCGGAAGACCCCGTCGTACGTCGGGTCGTTCTTGCCGTACAGCCCGGAGGGGATGACCGGGGGCGCGGAGGCGGAGGGCGCCGCGGTGTCGGCGAGGGCCGCGGGGGCGGCGCCCGCGCAGAGCACGGCGGAGGCGGCGAGCGCGGCTGCGCTGCGGCGGACGTTCATGGGGCGGGTGCCTCTCCTGCTGGGGAGCTGGAGGCAGGCACGCTCAGGCACCGGGCTCCGGCTCCGTGTACCTCGACGGTGCCGGCCACCGGAGGAACCGGCGGCGCGAGCCGCGCACCTCCGGTACAAGGCATTCCGGCTCCCCGCCCGGGCCTCGCCGGGGGTGGGTCACGGTTGCGGGTCAGCGCCGGAATTGCACCGGCTTCCCCCCGTACGGAAGTGTGGACGACGGGCACACTGTACCGGCCCGTAGCGCCCCGGGGCCGGGTGGCGCCGGGCTGGGGCGCCCCTTACATCGGCGTCCCCGGCATCGCCGGCGCCTCCTGGGCCGCTTGCGCCGCTCCGGTCACTCCAGCGCCCGGTACGTCACCGGGTCGGTGCCCGGCACCGCCTCCGCCCGGCCCTGCTTCACCAGCCGCCGCAGGTGCGCCTCCGCTTCGGAGACGGCGATGTTGCGGGAGCCGTACGGGATCTGCTCCCAGGGGCGGTTCCACTCCATCCGCTCCGCCAGCCCCCACGGAGTGAGCGGCTCGGCGAGCAGCCGCCACAGCCCCGTCAGCCGCTCCTCGTGGTGCTCCAGCAGCTCCCGTACGCGGGCCGGGGCGTCGGTGAAGGCGTGCTGATGGGCGGGGAGCACCTCGGCCGGGCGGAGCCGGCCGATGCGTTCGAGGGAGTCGAGGTAGTCGCCGAGGGGGTCGGTGACCCGGGTGACACCGTGCTCGTCCGGGGCCTCGTACAGGCCGATGTGCGGGGAGATCCCGGGGAGCAGGTGGTCCCCGGAGAAGAGGCGGCCGTTGCCGGGGAGGTTCGCCGGATGCTGCTCCTCCAGGTGCAGGCAGACGTGGCCGGGGGTGTGGCCGGGCGTCCAGATCGCCCGGAGCCGGCGGCCGGCCAGCGGCAGCAGTTCGCCGGGGACGATCTCCCGGTCGGGCACGGCGGCCCGCAGCCCGGGCAGGGTACGCATCCGGCCGCTCGCGCGGGCCGCGCGCAGGGGGGCGATGTGCGCCTCGGGGGCGCCGGCGGCGGCCAGCTTGTCGCTCATGTAGTCGAACCAGACGCCGGGCTCGGACGCGCGGGTGCGTACGACGACCTCGGTGTCGGCGGCGTGCATGGCGATCCAGGCGCCGGACGCCTCTCTGACCTGGCCGGACAGGCCGTGGTGGTCGGGGTGGTGGTGGGTGATGACCACGCCGTGGACGCCGGAGACGGGGATGCCGAGGGTGTCGAGACCGGCGACGAGGGTGTCCCAGGACTCCGGGTCGTCCCAGCCGGTGTCGACGAGTACGGGGCCGCGGTCGGTGTCGAGGACGTGGACGAGGGTGTGTCCGAGGGGGTTGTCGGGGATGGGGACCTTGATGCCCCACACGCCGCCGCCGTGGTCGGTGACCTGTGACGCGTCCTGTGACATGAGGGCTCCCTGTGGCCGATGGGGCTCGCTCCGAGGAGAACGAGAACATGTTGCAGTAGTCGCCCAAGTCGACCATCTCCGCGTCGTTCTGACTAGTCGTTGGATCTTCTCGTCGTGGGTGCGTGCGTTCCGTCCTGGCCGTGGACTCCTCGAACTAGAACTGGTATCAGTTCTGGAACGCCAAGCCGCAGGAGGCATCAGCCATGACCGAGCTCGTGGAACACGGACAACTGTTCATCGGCGGGGAGTGGACGGATCCGCTGGGCACCGACACGATCGAGATCGTCTCCCCCCACACCGAGCAGGTCATCGGCAGCGTCCCGCACGCCTCGAAGGCGGACGTGGACCGCGCCGTCGCCGTCGCGCGCAAGGCCTTCGACGAGGGCCCCTGGCCGCGGATGACCCTGGACGAGCGGATCGCCGTCGTCGCCCGGATCAAGGACGCCATCGCCGTCCGGCACGAGGAGATCGCCCGCTCGATCAGCTCCCAGAACGGGTCCCCGTACTCCTGGAGCATCCTGGCCCAGGCGCTCGGCCCGATGATGGTCTACGACGCCGCGATCACGGTCGCGCGCGGCTACGCGTACGAGGAGCACCGCCAGGGCGTCCTCGGGCCGATCCTCGTCCGCCGGGAGCCGGTCGGGGTCGTCGCGGCCGTCATCCCGTGGAACGTTCCCCAGTTCGTGGCCGCGGCCAAGCTGGCGCCGGCGCTGCTGACGGGGTCCACGGTGATCCTCAAGCCGTCCCCCGAGGCGCCGCTCGACTCGTACATCCTGGCCGACATCGCCCGCGAGGCGGGGCTGCCCGAGGGGGTGCTGTCGATCCTGCCGGCCGACCGCGAGGTCAGCGAGTACCTGGTCGGCCACCCCGGAGTCGACAAGGTCGCCTTCACCGGCTCGGTCGCGGCCGGCCGGCGGGTCATGGAGGTCGCCGCGCGCAACCTCAGCCGGGTCACGCTGGAGTTGGGCGGCAAGTCCGCCGCCGTCATCCTCGGCGACGCCGACCTGGAGACCACCATCGCCGGGATCGTGCCCGCGGCCTGGATGAACAACGGCCAGGCGTGCGTGGCCCAGACCCGGGTGCTCGCGCCGCGCAGCCGGTACGAGGAGGTCGCGCAGGCCCTCGCCGCCGCGGCCGGGGCGCTCGTGGTCGGCGACCCGCTGGACCCGGCGACGCAGCTCGGGCCGCTGGTGGCCAAGCGGCAGCAGCAGCGGTCGCTGGACTACATCCGCATCGGGCAGGAGGAGGGCGCGAAGGTCCTCACCGGCGGCGGCCGCCCGGCGGGACTCGACCAGGGCTGGTACGTGGAACCCACCCTCTTCGGCGACGTCGACAACTCGATGCGGATCGCCCGCGAGGAGATCTTCGGGCCCGTCGTCTGCCTGATCCCGTACGGGGACGAGGAGGAGGCGGTACGGGTCGCCAACGACTCGGAGTTCGGGCTGAGCGGCAGCGTCTGGACGGGGGACGTGGAGCACGGCATCGACTTCGCCCGCCGGGTACGGACCGGCACCTTCAACGTGAACACCTTCAGCCTGGACATGCTGGGGCCGTTCGGCGGCTACAAGAACAGCGGCGTCGGGCGGGAGTTCGGGCCGGAGGGGCTGAGCGAGTACCTGGAGCACAAGATGATCCACCTCCCGGCGGGCTACCAGCCGCCTGCGGCGGGTGCGTGATGGGCGACCGCTGGCACGTCGAGGTGGACCGCGGGGTCTGCATCGGCTCGGGCATGTGCGTGAACCACGCCCCGGACGGCTTCGCCCTCGACTCGGCGCGGCAGTCGCACCCCCGCTCCCCGGAATCGGACGCGAACGAGCCGGCCCTCACGGCGGCGGAGGGCTGCCCGGTGGAAGCCATCACGATCACCCTGGCGCAAACGGGCGAGGCGGTGTTCCCGCCGGAGGAGTAGGGGGCGGGGGTGGGCGGGGGTGGGCGGTGCCGGGACCGGGCTTGCACGGGGGCGTTCCGGCCCTCGCCGGCACCCGCCCCGCAAGCGGGATCAGGCCGAATCGGAGTCCGGGGACGTTATGTCGATCAGGCGGCAGACCGTTTCTATGTCGATCTTGACCTGGGCGATCGAGGCGCGGCCCGAGAGCCAGGTGATCAGGGCCGAGTGCCAGGTGTGCTCGATCACGCGGACCGCCGAGAGCTGTTCCGGGGTCGGCGGGGCGTCCAGGCCCATCGCGTCGAGGATGATGGCCGTGGTCAGGCGGGAGACCGTGTCCACCTCGGGGCTCACGCTGCGGTCCGCGAACGTCAGGGCGCGGACCATCGCGTCCGCCAGGTGCGGCTCGCGCTGGAGGGCGCGGAAGGCGCGCATCAGGGTCTCCGCCACCCGGGCCGCCGGCTCGTCGCCCGCCGGGGGGCGTTTGCGCAGGGTGGTGTGCATGTGCTGGAGCTGGTCCTGCATGGTGGCGACGAGCAGGTGCACCTTGGACGGGAAGTAGCGGTAGAGCGTGCCGAGCGCCACCTGGGAGGACTCGGCGACCTCCCGCATCTGTACGGCGTCGAAGCCGCCCCGGCTGGCCAGCTGGGCGCTGGCGTGCAGGATCCGGCGGCGGCGTGCCTCCTGGCGTTCCGTCAGGGGAGGGGACGCCGGTGTGGTCGCCGGTCTCGTGACGGCCTTCGCATCCGCTGTCATGTGTCCCGTTCCTGGCGTGGCGAGGTCTGCTCCGGAGCCAGCATGTCAGGCGCCGGAGCCGTGGCGCGAATCACCTGCTCCACCTCTTACGGTGTGGTTTCCGGCCGGTAGATTCAATGGTCTTCGACGGATCAAGTCTGAAACTTGTTCTACATTATGCGAGCGGTTACGCTCCGGCGAAAGTGCAGGGAGAAGGGGGCCGAGAGTGACCGCTGAGGCCATGGTGACGAGCCCTTTCGTGGGTTCCGCCACCGACGGCGACCGCCCGTTGCGCATCGCACTCCTCACCTATAAGGGGAACCCGTTCTGCGGCGGCCAGGGCGTCTACGTCCGCCACCTCTCGCGCGAGCTCGTGAAGCTGGGCCACTCCGTCGAGGTCATCGGCGCGCAGCCCTATCCCGTGCTCGACACCGGCGCCACCCTCACCGAGCTCCCGAGCCTCGACCTCTACCGCAGCCCCGACCCGTTCCGCACCCCCAAGCGCGACGAGTACCGGGACTGGATCGACGCCGTCGAGGTCGCCACCATGTGGACCGGAGGCTTCCCCGAGCCGCTGACCTTCTCGCTGCGCGCCCGGCGCCACCTGCGCGAGCGCGCCGGGGAGTTCGACGTCATCCACGACAACCAGACCCTGGGCTACGGGTTGCTGGGTGAGCTCGGCGCGCCGCTGGTGACGACGATCCACCACCCCATCACCGTCGACCGGGGGCTCGACCTCGCCGCCGCCCAGGACCGCAAGAAGCGGCTCTCCGTGCGGCGTTGGTACGGCTTCACGCGCATGCAGGGCCGCGTCGCCCGCCGCCTGCCGTCCGTGCTCACCGTCTCCGGCTCCTCCCGGCAGGAGATCGCCGAGCACCTGGGCGTGCGCGACGAGCGGATCCACGTCGTGCACATCGGCGCCGACACCGACCTGTGGTCGCCCGACGCGTCCGTGGCCGTGGTGCCCGGGCGGATCGTGACCACGTCCAGTGCCGACGTGCCGCTCAAGGGGCTCGTCCACCTCGTCGAGGCGCTCGCGAAGCTGCGTACCGAACAGCCCGACGCCCACCTCGTCGTCGTCGGCAAGCGCGCCGAGCGCGGACCGGTCGCCCGCGCGATCGAGACGTACGGGCTCCAGGACGCGGTGCGCTTCGTCAAGGGCATCACCGACGCCGAGCTCGTCGACCTGGTCCGCAGCGCGCAGATCGCCTGCGTGCCCTCCCTCTACGAGGGCTTCTCGCTCCCGGCGGCCGAGGCCATGGCCACCGGCACCCCGCTGGTCGCCACCACCGGCGGTGCGATCCCCGAGGTCGCCGGCCCCGACGGCGAGACCTGCCTGGCGGTGCCCCCGGGCGACGCGGGCGCGCTGGCCGCCGCCCTGGGCCGGCTGCTGGGCGACGCGGAGCTGCGCGCCCGCCTCGGCGCCGCCGGGCGCGAGCGGGTGCTGGCCCGGTTCACCTGGGCGAGAGCCGCCGAGGGGACCGTCGTGCACTACCGCGCCGCCGTCGAGCAGGCCGCCCGTACCCGCCGTACGCGGTGACCTCGGGTCCGTTCTCGTTGCACCACCCGCTGCTCCTCCCGTTCCGTCTCTCTCCCCGCCCCCACCTCCGCGAAGGCAGGACCACGTGCTGACCGTCGATTTCTCCCGGTTCCCGCTCGCCGCAGGCGACCGCGTGCTCGATCTGGGCTGCGGCGCAGGCCGGCACGCCTTCGAGTGCTACCGGCGCGGCGCCCAGGTGGTCGCCGTCGACCGAAACGGCGAGGAGATCCGCGAGGTCGCCAAGTGGTTCGCCGCGATGAAGGAGGCCGGCGAGGCCCCGGCCGGCGCCACCGCCACCGCCATGGAGGGCGACGCCCTCGCGCTGCCCTTCCCCGACGAGTCCTTCGACGTCGTGATCATCTCCGAGGTGATGGAGCACATCCCCGACGACAAGGGCGTGCTCGCCGAGATGGTCCGCGTCCTCAAGCCCGGCGGACGCATCGCCATCACCGTGCCGCGCTACGGCCCCGAGAAGATCTGCTGGGCGCTCAGCGACGCGTACCACGAGGTGGAGGGCGGCCACATCCGCATCTACAAGGCGGACGAGCTCCTCGGCAAGATGGAGGCCGCGGGCCTCAAGCCGTACGGCACGCACCACGCGCACGGGCTGCACTCCCCGTACTGGTGGCTCAAGTGCGCCTTCGGCGTGGACAACGACAAGGCGCTGCCGGTCAAGGCGTACCACAAGCTGCTCGTCTGGGACATCATGAAGAAGCCGCTGGCCACGCGCCTCGCGGAGCAGGCGCTCAACCCCGTCATCGGCAAGAGCTTCGTGGCGTACGCGACCAAGCCGCACCTCCCGGTCGGCGCGGCCCTGTGACCTCGCCCGGGCGCACCGAGCCGGAACACCTGGTCCTGGACGGCGTACTGACCGCCGAGCAGGCCGCCGCGACGGTGGCGGGGATCCTCGCCGCGCAGCGCGCGGACGGGGCCATCCCGTGGTTCCGCGGCCACCACCTGGACCCGTGGGACCACACCGAGGCCGCGATGGCGCTCGACGTGGCGGGCGAGCACGAGGCCGCGCAGCGGGCGTACGAGTGGCTCGCGCGGCACCAGAACCAGGACGGCTCCTGGCACGCCGCCTACGCCGACCGGCCGGACGGCGTGGACACCGCCGAGCCGCAGGACGCGAGCCGGGAGACCAACTTCGTCGCGTACATCGCGGTCGGGGTCTGGCACCACTACCTGGCGACCGGCGACGACAGCTTCCTGGACCGCATGTGGCCGGCGGTGTTCGCGGCCGTGGAGTTCGTGCTCGCGCTGCAGCAGCCGGGCGGCGAGATCGGCTGGAAGCGGGAGGCGGACGGCACGGCCGTGACCGACGCGCTGCTGACCGGGTCCTCCTCGATCCACCAGGCGCTGCGCTGCGCGCTGGCCATCGCCGAGCACCGCGAGGAGCCGCAGCCGGACTGGGAGCTGGCGGCGGGCGCGCTGGGGCATGCGATACGCCGCCACCCCGAGCGGTTCCTGGACAAGTCCCACTACTCGATGGACTGGTACTACCCGGTGCTGGCCGGTGCGCTCACCGGCGCCGAGGCGACGGCGCGGATCGAGGAGCGGTGGGAGGAGTTCGTCGTCCCGGACCTCGGGGTGCGGTGCGTGCTGCCGAACCCGTGGGTGACGGGCGGGGAGTCCTGCGAGCTGGCGCTCGCGCTGTGGGCGACGGGAGAGGCCGACCGGGCGCTGGAGATCCTGCGGTCGATCGGCCACCTGCGGGCCGAGAACGGCATGTACTGGACGGGCTACGTGTTCGAGGACAAGGCGGTGTGGCCGGTGGAGCAGACCACCTGGACCGCCGGGTCCCTGCTGCTCGCCGTCGCGGCGCTGGGCGGGGACGAGGCGACCGCCGAGGTGTTCGGAGGGACCTCGCTGCCGGGCGGGCTGGAGCCCGACTGCTGCCGTTAGGCCCGTGCGCGCCGGGCCGGACCCGGCGGGCACGGGTGGCAGGCCGTCAGCGGCGGTAGAGCCAGCCGGCGGCGGCGTGGCCGATGAAGAGGTAGGTCACGGCGGCGATGCCGTGGCCGACGACGACCTGGACCCAGTCGCGGCTGAAGGTGAACAGGTCGTAGGACCAGCCGGAGAGCCAGGCGGCGGCGTCGTGGATGAAGTCGACCAGGCCGTTGCCCTGGTTGGCGTCCAGCAGGTACAGCAGGATCCACAGGACGATCACGAAGGCCAGTGCGTCCGCCACCAGTGCGACGGCCCGGCCTGCCTGGCTGCTTCCTCGGGCGTGTACTCGCGTGTGTGTGGGCATGCAGCGCGTGTTGCCGCCCGGGCGGCGCGCAAACCCGAACGGGTCCCCCGAGTGGTGCGGTCGGGCGGCCGGGGTGAGGCTGCGGGGGACACCCCAGTCCCCGGAGGCAATCGTGGCCGTACCCACCACCGTCCGATTCCGCCGCGCCCTCACCGCGCTGGTCCTGTCCACCGCGCTGGTCGCCGGTGCCACCGCCTGCGGCAGCGGCGGCGGTGACGGCGGAGGCCAGCGCGAGGAGGTCGTCTCCGCCGCGGCGGTCGCCGAGCTGGCCGCCCTCGCGGCCGCGGAGCCGGCCGCCGCGGAGGAGGACGAGCTGGCCGCTGCGACGCCCGCGCCCAGCACGCCCGCGGAGAAGCAGAAGTTCGCCAAGACGCGCTTCGTCGCCAACGCCGGGCTCGCGGCCGGGGCGACGTACCAGTGGATCATCAAGCCGTACCGCGCGGGCAAGTTCAAGAAGGGCGCGAAGGGCCGTACGTTCGCGCTCATCAAGGCGGGCCTCGCGGGTGCCTTCGCGTACAACCGGCTGAAGGCGGCGGCCGACAACGCCAAGGGCGACCCGCTGCTGTCGAAGGCGATGGTCCCGCTGACGGCGGGCATCGAATCCCTCAAGGGCCTCGGCGGCAAGCTCCGCAAGGGCCAGGCGGGTGACGCCGACGTCAACTCCTTCCAGGACGTCATCAACGGCGTCAAGGAGGCGGGCAAGGGCGCGGGCGCGACGGTGACCGACCAGGTCCCGAGCGTCGGCCAGCTGGGCGGCTAGCCCCGGCCACCTGTTTCAATGGGTGGTGTGATCGATTCCGTCCTCACCTGGATAGCGGCCCTCGTCGGCGCCGCCGGCGCCGGGTGGCTCCTGCGGCGCAAGCACCGCGCGCGGGTGGCCGCCGGCCCGGCGGCCGGGATCCCGTGCATGGCGCGGCAGCCCGCCGGCGAGGGCCGCTGGCGCGTCGGCCGGGTGTACGCCGACCAGGGCGCGGCCCGCTGGGTTCCCCGGCGCGGCGCCCCGGTGGTCCTGGCCGACGGCCGGGCCACCGCTGTGCGGGTCCCCTCCGTGCGGGAGGGGATCTCCATCAACCCGGGATCGCGGATCGTCACTTGCGCGTACGCGGGCGGCGGCACGATGGAGATCGCCGTGATGCCGCTGGACCTGCGGGAGCTGCTGGCGGCGGTGCCGCAGGAGGCGGAGACGTCGCCGGACCAGTCGGAGAACCAAGAGAATTAGCTGTTGAGTTCCGCCAGGACGCGCAGGGTGTGCGGGTCCGGGGCGGTGAGGAGCAGGTCGGTGACCGGGCCCTTGCGCCACAGGTCCAGGCGCTCCGCGATCCGCGCGCGCGGGCCGATCAGGGAGATCTCGTCGGCGAAGGCGTCCGGGACGGCGAGGACCGCCTCCTCCTTGCGCCCGGCCAGGAACAGCTCCTGGATGCGGTGCGCCTCCTCCTCATAGCCCATCCGAGCCATCAGGTCGGCGTGGAAGTTGCGGGCCGCGTGGCCCATGCCGCCGATGTAGAAGCCGAGCATGGCCTTGACGGGCAGCAGCCCTTCGGCGACGTCGTCGCAGACGGTGGCCCGGGCCATCGGGGCGATCATGAAGCCCTCGGGGAGGTCGGTCAGGGAGGCCTGGTAGACGTCGGTGCGGGTCGGCGACCAGTACAGGGGGAGCCAGCCGTCCGCGATCCGGGTCGTCTGGGCGATGTTCTTCGGCCCCTCGGCGCCCAGCAGCAGCGGCAGGTCCGCGCGCAGCGGGTGGGTGATGGACTTGAGGGGTTTGCCGATCCCGGTGCCGTCCGCCCCGCGGTACGGGTGGCTGTGGAAGCGGCCGTCGAGGGTGACGGGGGCTTCGCGGCGCAGCACCTGGCGGATGACGTCGACGTACTCGCGGGTCGCGGTGAGCGGGCTCGCGGGGAAGGGGCGCCCGTACCAGCCCTCGACCACCTGGGGGCCGGACAGGCCCAGGCCCAGCATCATCCGGCCGCCGGAGAGGTGGTCCAGGGTGAGGGCTTGCATGGCGGTGGCCGTGGGGGTGCGGGCGGCCATCTGCGCGATGGCGGTGCCGAGCCGGATCCGTGAGGTGTGCGCGGCGATCCAGGTGAGCGGGGTGAAGGCGTCCGAGCCCCAGGCCTCGGCGGTCCACACCGAGTCGTAGCCGAGGTTCTCGGCCTCGACGGCGAGGTCGAGGTGGGCCGGGCCGGGGCCGCGGCCCCAGTAGCCGAGTGCGAGTCCGAGGCGCATGTACGGTCCCCTCCGCGATGCCGTGGCCGACCCGCCATATCTGACGGAGCGTCAGGCGACTGTAGGGCAACGGCCCCCCACCCGGAAGGGTGGGGGGCCGTTGCCCGTGCGGTCCCGGGATCAGCCGCGCTGGATGCCCGAGGTGTCGTTCAGGACGCCGCGGCGGCCGTCCTGGGTCTGGGCGATCAGCACGGCCGGGCCGCGCTGCTCCACGGCCAGGTACCAGGTGCCGGGGGCCAGTTCGGCGATCGGGGTGGGGGAGCCGTCCTCGGCGAAGAGGGGGCGGGCCACCGGCACCGCGAACCAGAACGGGGTGAAGTCCGCCGCCGGGGCGGGCGCGGCCGCCTCCTGCGGGGCCGGGTGGAAGTCCGCGCCCGGGGCCGGGGTGGCCGAAGCGTCCTGCGGGGTCCCGCCGTACGGCGGGGCCGGCTGCGGGGTGGTCCCGTACGGCTGCTGGGCGCCCGGGTAGCCGTACCCGGCGCCCGGCTGCGGCTGCGCGCCGTACGGCGGGACGGCCGCGGCGGCCGGCTTCGCCTCGGGCACCAGGGGCCCGGCCAGCGCCGGGATCTTCGAGCCGAACAGGGTCACGCCGGCCAGCGCCAGTGTGCTCACGAACGCGATGATGCAGCCGGCGCCCAGGTCGGCCCCGCTCGGGCTCGTGATCAGCGACCACAGCGAGGACCACGCGGCCGCGACGGCGAGCACGGTGCCCCAGGCCTGCAGCGGCAGCCCCAGGAGCTGGCGCCCCTCGGGCTGGAAGCGGGCCGCGATCAGCAGGCCGGCGGCGATGAAGGCGAGCAGGAAGATGGTGGGAAGCGCCAGACGGTACACGTCGGTGTCCCACACGCTCGGCAGGTCGAGGCCGGTCGCGGAGTAGAAATCGAGGAACGAGGCGATGAACAGCAGCGCCGCTGCTCCGATCACCACGCCGTCGCCTCGAGTGAGGGAGCGGATGTTCACGTCTTAGGTGTCCTTCTCGGTCTCGGTCGTCTCGTGGTGCCGCGGTCGCACGCGTCATGACGGGAGTGGGCGGGCGGCACCATCGTACGGAGGTCTACCGCGGCCGAGAGGATCGGGGCGGCGGGCTGTCCCGTGGGGACTACCCGCCCAGGAAGCCGACGATGCCGTCCGCGATGCCCTGGGCCGCCTTCTGGCGCCACTCCGGACTCGTCAGCTGCGCCGCGTCCTTGGCGTCACGCATGTTGCCGCATTCGATGAACACCTTGGGGCGGGTTGAGAGGTTCAGTCCGCCGAGGTCGTCGCGGACGACCAAACCGGTGCCGCTGCCGAGGTAGTTGGCGGGGGAGGAGCCGGTGGTCCGGGCGAAGTTCCCGGCGATCCGCTCGCCGAGCTGCCGGGAGGGTCCGACGATCTGCGCGGTGTCGGCGCCGCCGCCCTTGACCTTGGCGGGGAGGATGACGTGGAAGCCGCGGTTGCCCGCCGAGACGCCGTCCGCGTGGACCGAGACCACGGCGTCGGCGCGGGCCTCGTTGCCGATGCGGGCGCGCTCGTCGATGCAGGGGCCCCAGGGGCGGGCGGTGCCGGCCTCGTGGGTGAGGAGCACCTTCAGGCCGCGGCCCTCCAGGACGGTGCGCAGTCGGCGGGAGACGTCGAGGCTGAACTCGGCTTCCATGTAGCCGGCGTTGGTGGTGGTGCCGGTGGTGTCGCACTCCTTGCTGTTGGTGCCGATGTCCACCTGCTGGTCGATCTCGTCGGTGTGCTTGAAGTTCCCGGTGTTGTGGCCGGGGTCGATGACGACGGTACGTCCGGCGAGCGGGTCGGCCTTGGCGTCGGGGCCGGCGCCGGCGCCCGGGCTCGGTACGGGGGAGGTGGCGGGGGCTGGGGCAGGGAGGGCCATGGGCATGACGATCCGCGGCGGGCGCGCGTCGTCCGGTCCGGCCCCGGTCAGCACCTGGGTCAGCACCCAGCCCGCCAGGCAGGTCGGGGCGACGGCGGCCGCCGCGACGGCGAGGGTGGACCGCCGCGCGTACCAGGGCCGGTCCGGGGCGGCCGGGGAGGTGTCGTCGGCGGCGTCGGAGGGCGGGGGGCTGTCTTCGTAGCGCACGCCGCGATGCTAGACCTGCGATGTGCTTGTCGTACGGACCGTAGCCCGTCCGGGGGCGTGGCCGATGAGAGGCCACGCCCCCGGACGGGGGTCCTACCCGGCGGCGGCCGAACGCGTGAACATCGGCGCGCCTGAATTCTCCGGCTCGTAGTCGAACCGAACCCCTGGGGGCTCGTCCTGGCGCTGGTCGAGGGCCCAGGCTCCTTCGCCGGAGAACACGGATTCGGGGGTCGCGTCGCGTAGGCAGGCGGGGGGCGTCCGGACACCCGCGAGGGTCACCTTGCCGTCCTCTTTGATGTCGATCCGCCCGCCCTTGGACCCTTCCCACGTGCCGATGGCGTCCGCGGCCTTGAATCCGGGCACGCGATCGCGGTCCGCCTCGCGGATCGCGACCACAGCCCCCAGCGCAACGAGCAGCGCCAGGCATATCGCGGCGAAAGCCACGCTTCGGCCGTTCTTCTCGGGCGGGACGTCCGGGGGTGGAGGGGTGGGTCAGATGCCCTTGCTCGTGCGGCGCAGGACGCGGAGGGAGTCCGTTACCGAGAGCTCCTCGAAGGCGCCGGAGGACAGGGCGCGCAGGTAGATGCGGTACGGGGCCTGGCCGCCGTCGGCGGGGTCGGGGAACACGTCGTGGATCACGAGGGTGCCGCCCACCGCGACGTGCGGGGCCCAGCCCTCGTAGTCGCCTGTGGCGTGCTCGTCGGTGTGGCCGCCGTCGATGAAGACGAGGCCGAGCGGGCCGCCCCAGGCGGCCGCGACCTGCGGGGAGCGGCCGACGATCGCGATGACGTGGTCCTCCAGGCCGGCCCGGTGCAGGGTGCGGCGGAAGGTCGGCAGGGTGTCCATCAGCCCGATCTCCGGGTCCACCACGGTCGGGTCGTGGTACTCCCAGCCGGGCTGCTGCTCCTCGCTGCCGCGGTGGTGGTCCACGGTGATCGCGGCGACACCGGCCTCGCGGGCGGCGTCGGCCAGCAGGAGCGTGGAGCGCCCGCAGTACGTGCCGACCTCCAGGAGCGGGAGCCCGAGCGCGGCCGCCGCCTGCGCCGCCGCTTCGTACAGGGCGAGGCCCTCGCGTACGGGCATGAACCCCTTGGCGGCCTCGAAGGCGGCGAGGGTCTCCGGCTTGGGGGTGGCGGCGGCCATGGGTTCCTCCTGAGCTGCGACTGGGCGGCCCATGGTGCCCTACCGCCGGGTAGCGGGCCATGGCGGGTCCGGGTTCGGCGTCCGGGGTCCGGGGCTGTGTCTGCGCCTCAGAGGCCGAACAGGCGGGACAGGCCGCTGCTCGTCCCGTCGGCCTTGCGCCGCTCCCGCAGCGCCCGCCGGAAGTCCGCCCGCATGTCGGAGACCTCCTGGGCCAGCCAGGCGCTGCCGGAGAGGAAGGGCAGCCGGTGCAGCAGCAGGTTCATGTGCGCCAGGGCGCTCGCGGGGTCGCCCGCGTCCCCGATGCTGCGCAGCACGCGGTAGGCCACCTCCGGGTCGCCGCGCTCCGCGAGTTCGGCGAGGTCGGGGAAGAGCCGCCAGTACAGGGTCGCGGCGCCGGCCGAGTCACCGAGCAGCCAGGCGTCGTGCGCCAGCCGGCGCCGTACGTCCCGCAGCACCGGACTGTCGGCGCTCAACGCCCATTCCAGGTCGGGCAGCAGCGGCCCCAGCCAGGCACGCTCGCTCCGGGCCCGCTCGGGGGTGCGCGCGTCCCACTGGCCGTCGCGGGCGTGGGGGCCCCGGTGCATGGCCGAGGCCAGGTGGTAGCGGGCGGTCAGCGTGACGGTGGCGTGCGCGCCGAACACCCGCGTCGCCTGCCCGACGACCTCGCGCAGCTCCTCCTCGTACCGGCGGCCGTCGCCGGTCCCGAAGGCCGCCGCCTCGCCGATGTACGCGGCACGCGCGGTGATCGTGTCGGGGTGGTCCAGGCCGAGCACCCGCATCATCCGCGGCAGGATGCGCTCCAGCTCCGTCGCGGAGCGCCCCCGGACGCGCATCGCGCGGTGGTACGCGGCCCGCAGCGTGAGCGGGTCGTGCGCGCCCAGCTCCTCGGCCAGGTCGCCGGCCAGCACGCCGAGCCGTTCCGCGGCGTCGGCCGGGTCGTCCTCCAGCAGAGCCGTCAGCCTGCGCGCCAGCATGGTGCGGACCGGATCGCCGGCCTCGGTGTGCACGGTGGGGGAGTACGACGGCGGAGGCGGCCAGGCCGCCGGCGCCGGGGCCGGCGCGGGTTCGGCCGGTCCGCCCCCGGCGATCTCCGCCAGCCGGCGGGACACCTCGCCCGCGCTCGCGGGGCGCGCAGCGGGGTCCTTGGCGAGCAGGTCGAGTACGAGGGAGTCCAGCGCGGCCGGCAGCCCGGCCCGCAGGGAGCCGGGCGCGGGCGGCTGCGTGGTGAGGTGCTGGGCGAGCAGCTCGTGCATCTCCCGGGCGGGGAAGGGGCGGGACCCGGTCAGCAGCTCCATGAGCACGCAGCCGAGCGCGTACAGGTCGGCCCGGCCGTCGACGGGCACGCCGTTCGCCCCGCCGGTCCACCGCTCGGGCGCCATGTACGGGAACGAGCCGATGATCATGCCGGTGGCCGTCAGCTCCGTACCGGGCCCGCTCCGGGCCTTGGCGATGCCGAAGTCGAGCACCTTCGTCACCCCGCCCGAGGTGACCATCACGTTGGCGGGCTTGATGTCCCGGTGGACGATCCCGGCGTCGTGGGCGGCCCCGAGCGCGTCCGCGATCCGGGCGGCCCACTCCAGGGCGTCCGCGAGCGGCGGTAGGCCGCCCTCCAGGACCTCGGCCAGGCTGCGGCCCCGGAGCAGCTCCATGACGAGGAAGACGGCACCCCGCCCGGCCCGCTCGGTCCGGCCGAAGTCGTGGACGGTGGCGATGTTGGGGTGCGCGAGGTTGCCGGCCAGGCTGGCCTCCCGCTCGAAGCGGCGGGTCTCCTCGGGCGTCTGCGGGTACCCGATCTTGACCGCGACCTGCCGGCCCACCCGGCTGTCCTCGGCCCGCCACACCTCGCCGAAGCCGCCCTGACCGAGCAACTCCTGAAGCGCATAACGGTCTTCGATCACTTCCCGCACGTACCCGGCCCCCGTCACTCCCACAACGCCCCCTCGCCAGGAGCATTATCGCGGAGGACGTGCCGACGGCCTCAGGGGTTCACACGTCGCACTCGAACCACACCGTCTTGCCGGTGGCCCGCGGCAACGTGCCCCAGCGGTCGGCGATGGCCTCGATCAGGAGCATCCCGCGGCCGTCCTCCGTGAGCGGGTCCTTGCCGCCCCCGGGTACGCGCGGCGGGTGCGGGCAGCCGTCCGTGACCTCGACCCGCAGCCCTTCCGGCCGCCGCAGGATGAGCACCGCGCAGCCCCGGCCGGGGACGTGCCGTACGACGTTGGAGACCAGCTCGGTCAGGGCCAGCTCGGCGGCGTCCGACAGCTCGGCGATGTCCCACGCGGCGAGGAACAGCCGCAGGATGCGGCGCATGTGCCCGGCCGAGTGCTCACCGACGGTGAAGCCCATGTGGTAGCTGTCGCCAATCGCCGCCGGGAAGGCGTCAGTTGCGTGATTCATGTCACCAGAGTGGACGGGCGTGGTTACGCTCGGCTACGGGTTGAAACGAACGCCGCACCGCGTGAACTTGGGGGAGACCGCCTCATGGTCAACATCCGCGATCTGGATCCCAGCGCCTCGCCGCTGGACTACTACGGCGCCGAACTGCGCCGCCTGAGAGAGGAAGCCGGGCTGAAGCAGCTCCAGCTCGGCCGCATCGTCTTCTGCACGGCCTCGCTGATCGGCCAGGTGGAGACGGCGAGAAAGGTCCCGACCCGCGACTTTTCGGAACGGGTTGACGCTGCGCTGGGGACGGGCGGGGTGTTCTCCCGGCTGGTGGGGTTGGTGCTGAGGAGTCAGCTGCCGACGTGGTTCCAGGCGTACGCGGAGATGGAGGCGCGGGCGACCTACATCTCCACGTTTCAGCCCCAGCTGGTGTACGGGCTGTTGCAGACCCCCGAGTACGCACGGGCGGTGCTGGGCGTGCGCAACGAGAAGAACCTCGACGCCCGGGTGGCGGCCCGGATGGACCGCCAGCGCATCCTGGGCCGCGAGAACCCGCCACTGATGTGGGTGGTGCTGACCGAGGCGGTTCTCCATCAGGAGATCGGCGGCCGGGAGGTCATGTGGAACCAACTCGCCCATTTGTTGACTCTTCGGGAGCGGGAGTGGGTGAAGGTACAGATCCTGCCTTTCGGGGCAGGCTCCCACGCCGGATTGATGGGCGAGTTCAACCTCCTACGGTTCGACGACGACCCGGACATCGTCTATACCGAGGACTTCATCCAGGGCCATATGACGGCTAATCCACAGGCCCTCAGGGAGGGTTCGCTCCGTTACGATCACTTGCAGGCCGCCGCGCTCTCGCTAGAGGACTCGGCGGGGCTGATCGCCCGCGTAATGGAGGAGCGTTATGGACACCATCCAGAACCTGAAGGGCGTGCACTGGCGTAAGTCGTCATACAGCGGCGACACCGGCGGGAACTGCGTGGAGTGCGCCCCGCTCAACGGAGCCGCCTGGCAGAAGTCCTCGTACAGCGGCGACACCGGCGGCGAATGCATCGATGTCGCCGCCCAGCCCTGCCTCGTCGCCGTCCGCGACTCCAAGAACCCCGGTGGTCCCGCCTTCACCGTGAGCCCCGGTGCCTTCACGGCCTTCGTGAGGGCCCTCTCCGTCTGATCCCCTTTACCCTGAGGCGAGTTCGACCGACCACAGGGGACCGACGGGGGAACCGGCAGCATGAGCAGTCAGGACGACGACGACAACGTCGACGGCGGCATAAAGCCGCTCGCGGCCGCGGATCCGACCCGAATAGGGCCGTACCTGCTGCTCGGGCGGCTCGGGGCCGGCGGCATGGGGCGGGTGTTCCTGGCCCGGTCCGAGGGCGGGCGGACCGTCGCCGTGAAGGTGGTGCACGAGGAGCACGTCTCGAACGTGCAGTTCCGCGCCCGCTTCCGGCGCGAGATAGACGCCGCCCGGCGCGTCGGCGAGCGCTACACCGCGCCCGTCATCGACTCGGACCCGGACGCGGAGCGGCCCTGGGTCGCGACGGGGTACGTGCCCGGGCTCTCGCTGGAGCAGATCGTGCGCCGGCACGGCCCGCTGCCCGTGGAATCCGTACACGCCCTCGCCGAGGGGCTGTTGCACGCGCTGAAGGACATCCACGCGGCCGGGATCGTGCACCGGGACCTGAAGCCGTCGAACGTGATGCTGACCGTCGAGGGCACCAAGGTCATCGACTTCGGCATCTCGCGCGCCCTGGAGACCTCCGTCGAGTCGCTGCTCACCAGCACCGGGATGGTCGTGGGCTCGCCCGGGTTCATGTCGCCCGAGCAGGTGCGCGGGCAGCGGGCCGGGGCGAAGAGCGACGTGTTCACGCTCGGCTGCGTCCTGACGTACGCGGCCACCGGTCAGCTGCCCTTCGGGGCCGGTGCCAGCAACCAGCACGCGGTGATGTTCCAGATCGTGGAGGCCGAGCCGGAGCTGGGTCGGGTGAAGGACGAGGCGCTGCGCGCGCTCATCCTGCGCTGCCTGGTCAAGGGGGTCGAGGAACGGCCCGGCGTGGACGAGCTGCTGGAGGATCCGGAGCGGGTCCGTCCGGCGGCGCTCGGCGGGGCGTGGCTGCCGCCCGGGGTCGTGGCGCGCCTCGCCCAGCAGGCGGCGCGGCTGCTGGACGCGGAGGCGGCGCCCGAGCGGGACCCGGCGCCGGGCGCGGCCGTGGACCCCACGGACCGGGCGACGCTCGGGCTGCGCCCGGAGGTCGGGTCCGCCGAGCTGGTGGCGGCGACGCCGGGGCCCGCGGGCGGGCCGGTGGCAGTGGCCGAGACCGGGCAGGGCCGGCGGCGCGCGCGGCGGCGCCTGACGGTGGCCCTGCCGGCCGTCTTCGTGATCACGATCGGCGGTGGCACGGTGGCGCTGCTCCAGCCGTTCGGCGGCGGCACGTCACCGGAGGCGAAGTCCCCGGCGGCCGGCGCACCCGTGACGCCGGGCGGGGGCGGCTCCTCGGCGGCGCCGAGCGGTTCGCCGGGCCCGGGTTCGCAGAGCCCGCAGGACCCCCAGAGTCCCGCCCCCGGTACTCCGGACGGCGGCCAGGTCGGCGGCGCCGTGCAGGGCGGCGCCGCGGGTGCGGGGACGCCCGGCGGTGGCGCCGGCGCCCCCGGTGGCAGCGGGAGCGGCGGCACCAAGTCCAGCGGGGGCGTCGTGGCCGGGGGCGCGAACGGCGGCGGTTCCCCCGCGGGCGGCACCGGCACGCAGCCCACCACGCCCGGTGGCGGGGGCTCGCCGAGCGGCGGCGGCTCGTCCGGCGGAGGCGCGGTACCGGCGTACTTCGTCGGCACCTGGACCTACAAGGGGCAGTTCAACATCGGCCAGCCGGACACGGTGACCGTCAGCCGCACCGGTGCCATCCGCCTGATCTCCGACAACCAGATGGGCCATTGCGAGCACATGGCCAAGGTGGTGTCGGTGACGGGCGGGAACAAGATGAACGTCAGCGCGGGGGCGGAGGACAAGTCCAAGTCCGACAACCAGTTCTGCGGGACGCTCGACCCGTCGTTCTTCACCAAGAGCGAGCCGATGGGGCTCCAGCACAACGTGGGGCCGTCGCACGGCGAGGGGTACTACTACGAGCGGTCCTGACCCCCCGGCCGCCGGGCCCCCGCGAAGGAACACCTTCATCTGACCTTCCGTCAGATTGGAACGTG